>JAYOXJ010000212.1:0-6751 GCA_038152725.1 Rhodospirillaceae bacterium | reverse complement strand
GTTGACAGCGTGTTGTCATATTGCTGGTGCAGATTCCCTTCCTGGCGACACTTTCCGTCCTTGATGATGCCGTAATTTGGGCTTAACAAGTCGCCCAGGAAACATTGTCGCCTTGGTGGCAGAGGAAGTTAGACGGTGTTCAAGAAGAGCAAGAAATCGATCGATATCGGTGATCGGTTCGTCAAGACCGACGATCCCATGACTGTCTGGATCGTCGCCGGACAGGGCGCGCCGATCGCCACCATCCCGCACTTCCAAGTGGTGCGGGAGGGCTACTCGAATCGCGTCCGCACGTTGTCTGAACAGGTGCTGCTGGACCCTGATTTCTATCGTCGGGTGCCCTGACGCCGGCTTGGTTCCGACGGCTTCGTTCATTGTCGATCGTGTTGCCGCCCGGCCGGGCGGGGAATGAGTGTGTACAGATTAATATTGCAAATGCGAATCATTCGCAGTATAGAGTCGGAGAGACCATAACCGACCGCGAGGCCCCACGTGAATCAGATCCATCCCCGAGTGAGCGCGCACGCCTTGGCGCTGGCGCCGCGTCGAACCGACGATCTCGACCAGCCGTCGAGACTGGTGGTGCGTGCCTATCGTTCCTGGGTCAAGGGGCTCCAAGACAATGACTGCCGACTATGGAATGACGTCTGGAACACCTTCATCTGTGCCTACGGTACACGTGAGGGCAAGCAGGCGCTGACTTGGTTCGTGCGCATGATCAACGTCATCCGCGAATACGCCGGGCGTACGGTGCGTTATCACCAGCCGGGCTGTCCTTGCCTCGGTGACGATGAACGCGCTTTCCTGGGCGTGGTCGGGGCATGCCGCGATGGCAAGGCGATGGTAGCGCGGCGTCACGCCGAGATGCTGGTCGAAGACGCTGGCGTTGGCGATCTGATCGGCGCGACGGGTCAGTTGGCGCTGATTCTCGGGCCAGTCGAGCGCTTCGGCACATTCGAAGATTTGAGCGATGCCTTTGATCTGCACGCCATGACGCCGACGTCCGACGCGCTCAACTGAATTAAGTGGTTTTTACGCTGCCTTGGCAACCGGCTGCGGGCGCACCCCCAGCATGTGACAGATGGCGTAGCCCAGCGCCGAATGATTGAGCGTATAGAGGTGAAAACGGTCGACGCCGTTGGCGTGAAGCATGCGGCACTGCTCCGCGGCGATCGATGCGGCGACAAGCCGGCGGGTGTCCGGATCGTCGTCGAGCCCTTCGAACAGTTCCCCCATCCACGACGGCACATGGGTGCCGCACATCTTCGAGAACTTGGCGACTTGTGTGAAATTGGTCACCGGTAGGATGCCTGGAATGATCGGGATGGCGATGCCGGCGGCGCGGACGCGTTCGAGGAAACGCATGAACACGTCCGAGTCGAAGAAGAACTGACTGATGGCGAGTTCCGCGCCGGCGTCGACCTTGCGCTTGAGATTGTCGATGTCCGCGTCTGCCCCAGCCGCTTCCGGATGCGTCTCCGGATAGCAGGCGACGGCGATCTTGAAATCGGCGACACGTTTCAGGCCGGCGACAAGATCGGCGGCATAGGCGTAACCGCCGGGATGCGGCAGATACCGTGTGGTGCCCTTGGGCGGATCGCCGCGCAGCGCCACGATACGGGTGACACCCGAGTCCCAGATCCGGCGCGCCACGGCATCGACCTGGTCGCGGGTCGCGCCGACGCAGGTCAGGTGCGCGGCCGGCTCCAACTGCGTGGTGCGGCGGATACGCGCGACCGTCTCGATGGTACGGTCTTGGGTGGTGCCGCCGGCACCATAGGTGACCGAGACGAATTCGGGATTGAGCGGCTGCAGCTTCGCCAGGGTGGCGTCGAACTGGGCGAGCGCGTCGCCGTTGGTTGGCGGAAAGAACTCGAAGCTGACGCGAACATGCTCGGGCAGTGGCGCGGCAATGGCCGGGATCATCCCGCGTGGTTGGCCGTGGCGGGTAACGTCTATGAGTTCGATATTCTTTCTGCGGCGGACCATCTTGATGTCTCTTTGTGTTTTTGTTGGCGATATTGTTTTTGTGTCAGGCGACGGCGGTGAGGTGGATGACCGGTGCCGTTTCCGGCTTGATCGCCAGCCACAGCGTCACCGTGAGCTGACCGTCGGCTAGGTGTTTGATGCGCTGCGGTTCGAGCCCGGCCTCGACCAACCAATCGGCAATCTCGCGATCGGTGAAGCCGAGGCGGCGGTGTTCGTGGTCGCGGCGCAATTGCTCCAGCGAATGCGGCGCGAAGTCGGCAACCAGCAGCATGCCGCCCGGTCGAACCACGCGCGCCGTCTCCGCGATGGCGGCGGCCGGGTCGTCGGCGAAATGCAGAACCTGATGAATGACGGCGGCGTCGAAGGCGCCGTCCGGCAGCGGGGTTCGGTACATATCGGCCTGGCGCACCTGGCAATGATGCATGCCGCCGTGATCAAGGTGTGAGCGCGCGACCGCGAGCATATCGCGCGACGCATCGATGCCGAGGCCCGAGTGAATGCGGGGCGCCAGCACTTCCAGCATACGACCGGTGCCTGTGCCGACATCAAGCAGGCGATCGATGCCGAACTCGGGTAGCAGCTCGAGTACGGCGGCCTCTACCTCGCGGTCGTCGACGTGCAACGAACGTACCTTGTCCCAGGCGATGGCATTGGTGCGGAAATAGGCGGCAGCCTGGGCCGCGCGGTCGCGCTTGATCTCGGAAAGCAGTTTGGCGTCGCGCGCAAGCGTGGCGTCGTCCTCGGGCATCAGTTCGGCGAGCGCGGTAAGCACATCGGCGCCATTGCCATCGTGAACCGCGCGATGGAACACCCAGCTTCCTTCCTGAAAGCGGTCGAGAAGCCCGGCTTCGCACAGCAGTTTCAGGTGGCGCGACACGCGGGGCTGGCTTTGCCCGAGGATGTGCATCAATTCGCTCACCGTCAGTTCGCCTTGGCGGCAAAGCGCAAGGATACGGAGCCGAGTGGGCTCGGCGGCGGCACGGAGCGCGGTCAGGAGGTTTTCCATGGCCGGCAATATGTGCTAAAAACCAAAACATATCAAGATATATTTATATGTTTTTATAATTAAATCCTGCCGAAGGTCGCAAAATGACCCTATTGGCGCTTCGCCCGCGCCACCGGCAGCGGGCAGGTTTCATCGCGCCGGCGGTATGAAGTTAACCGGTTGCTAACCAAACCGATTCAACAATGCCGGCCATAACCAGAAAATGCGCCGCCATTGGCGTCGAGGCGTTTCCCATGTCGCAGCGATCCCCGTCGACCATGTTCCGAGTTCTGTTTCCGATGTTGCTTCTGGCGCTGCTGGCCGGCTGCGCCACGCCACCGCCCGCGGGCGACAAGGAGGCCTGGCAGGAATACCGCGAAATCAACGATCCGCTGGAGCCGACCAACCGCGCCATTCTCGCCTTCAACCGCGGTGTCGACGCCGCCGTCTTGAAGCCGGCCGCCACCGCCTACCGCGACCACGTGCCCGAACTGGTCCGCAACATGGTCGGCAATCTGCTCGACCATCTGCGCGCCCCCGTGGTCATGCTCAACGACTTGGCCCAGGGCGAGGTCCACCGCGCCCTCGTCATGTTCAACCGGTTCTGGCTCAATACCGCACTTGGTTTTGGGCTGCTCGACATGGCCAGCGCCATGGGTGTACCGGGTCACGACGAGGATTTCGGTCAGACGCTCGCGGTATGGGGCGTGCCCGCCGGCCCCTTCGTCATGCTGCCGTTGTTCGGGCCGTCCAACCCTCGCGACACGGTCGGCCGCGTCGTCGACTTTCTGGCCGACCCCTTCAACATGTGGACAGCCAATACAAATCGCGAGCAATTGAAATTCGCGCGCGCCGGGACGCTAGCCGTCGACAGCCGCGCCGACAGTCTCGATCTGATCGACGATCTGGAAAAGACTTCGCTTGATTTCTACGCTGCGATACGTAGCTTGTACCGCCAGCGGCGCGCCGATGAAATTACCAATGGCAAAGGCAGCGCCAATCAGCCCGCACCTGGCATTAGTCAGATACCTGACAAGCCAATCTTCGATGCGGCGTTGGAAACGTCACGGAGTCATTAAGTCATGCGCAAGCGGTTCGTCCTTAAACTCGCCTTCGCTGCTGTCCTTTCGTGCGTGGCGGTTTCTCTGCCAGCCGCTGCCGACGACAACGGCAAGCCGTCCGCCGACTTCATCCGTTCTTTGGCCGACAAGGCGATCCAGTCGCTGACCGATCCGACCACCGATCGCGCCGTCCGCATCGAGCGCTTCCGCAAAATGTTCAATGACAATTTCGCCGTGCGTTCGATCGGCAAGCGCGCACTCGGACGCTATTGGCGTCAGGCCAGCGAAGCCGAACAGACCCGTTACCAGGCGCTGTTCGAGGATCTGATGGTGGTGACCTACGTCGACCGTTTCGCCAATTATGCCGGCGAGGCACTCGAGATACTGAAGTACCGGGCCGAGGACCAGGCCATCGCCACCGTGTTCACCGAGATCAAGCGCAAGGGCGGCGCCAAGCCGATCCGCGTCGATTGGACCGTCGGCACCAACGGTACCATCTACAAGATCGTCGACGTCAAGGTCGAGGGCGTCTCCATGACCCAGACGCTGTCGGCCGATTTCGCCTCGATCATCCGCCAGGGCGGCGGCATACCGGGCCTCCTGGACGAACTCCAGAAAAAGACCACGCAGCTGGCCGCCCAAGCCCGTTGAACCAAGGCCGAAATCGCGGCTTTTCGCCTGCCGCCGGCTTGGACATAATTCCCCTCTCCGAAAACCGACACCCGGGAGGGGACGATGGTGAAACCGCTTCTCGACATCCAAACGCTGGCTGACCAATTGACCTTACCGGTCATCGCGGCGCCGATGTTCATCGTCTCCCAACCTGCATTGGTCGCCGCCTGCTCGGCCGCCGGCGTAGTCGGCTCGTTCCCGGCCGCCAACGCCAACCGCACCGATGAAGGGCTCTCCGGCTGGCTCCACCATATCGAGGAGCAGGCCGGCCGCGGCCGGGCCGAGGGCCGTTACGTGGCGCCGCACGCGGTCAACATCATCGTCCATAAATCGAATACCAATCTCGATCGCGACATCGCCACCGTGGCCGAACACAAGGTGCCGCTGGTGATCACCAGCGTTGGCGCGCCCGGCGACATCGCCAAGGAAGTGCACGCCTATGGCGGCTTGGTGTTCCACGACGTCATCCATATGCGCCATGCCCGAAAGGCGGTCGAATCGGGTGTCGACGGTTTGATCCTGGTGGCAGCCGGCGCAGGCGGCCACGCCGGCACGCTCAACCCGTTCGCGCTGGTCACCGAGGCGCGTGCGCTTTTCGATCTGCCGTTGATCTTGTCGGGCTGCATCTCGGATGGTCGCGCGGTGCGCGCCGCGCGCGTGCTCGGCGCCGATTTTGCCTACCTCGGCACACGTTTCATCGCCACCCGCGAGGCCAACGCCGACGACCAGTACAAGCGGCTGATCTTCGAATCCGGTGCATCGGACATAACCTATACGCCCGAATTCTCCGGCATACCCGGAAACTACCTGACTAAGAGCATCGTCGCCTCCGGCGTCGATCCTGCCGGCGTGGCGCTGCCCGGACAGAAGGTCGATCGCGATTATCAGACCGGCCGTGAGCGGCCCAAGGCCTGGGCGGTGATCAAGAGTGCCGGGCAGGGCGTCGGCACCATTTCCGATGCGCCAACGGCGGCCGAACTGGTGCAGCGTCTCAAATCCGAATATGACGCCGCCGGCATCGACAGCCGGGCCGCCGCGGAATAGGATGCGTCCGGCGCCGCAATAAATCCGATTTTCAGGCGGCGTCGTTCTCGGGGCGGGGTGAAACTCCCCACCGGCGGTGACGCCTCAGGCCGAAAGCCTCTGGCCAAGCCCGCGAGCGCCCGGGGGCCGATGGGTCCTTGGGGTCAGCAGATTCGGTGCGATTCCGAAGCCGACGGTAAGAGTCCGGATGGAAGAGAACGAGGCTTGGCGAGATGGTGTCCTTGCGGGCACCACCTGCCGGTCGTCCGTCGCCCTGGTTCTGGATTCTCTTTTTTGCATGGAGGAAACCATGAATCAGCAAACTCACAAGAATTCCAAGAAAGCCAAACCGGCCAAGTCCAGGATCGCCTTGATCCAGGCGCGATGGCACGCCGACGTGGTCGATCAGGCCCGGCTCGGTTTCATCAAGGCGGTCGGTGCCGGAGCCGAGGTCGACGTCTTCGACGTGCCCGGCGCCTACGAGATCCCGCTTTTGGCGAAGACGCTGGCCAAGGGCGGCAAGTACGCTGCCGTGGTCGGCGTCGCGCTGGTCGTCGACGGCGGCATCTACCGTCATGACTTCGTCGCCACCGCCGTGGTCGGCGGCTTGATGCAGGCCCAGCTCGAAACCGAGGTGCCGATGTTCTCAGTGGTGCTGACGCCGCATCACTACCACGACGGCAAGACCCACCACGATTTCTTTTTCGACCACTTCAAGCTCAAGGGTCGCGAGGCGGCCGAGGCCTGCCTGGCGGTGCTCGATCTGCGCCGCCGTCTGGCTGCGTAATCTTGTCGCCCGGCCGCCACGAATTTTCGATCTTTTCAGGCGGCCGGGCGAAACCTCTTGACTTTCAATGGGAAAAGGCGCCTTGTCCCGGCTAACGACACTCCCATCTGGTCGAATATCGATCGACCGCCGCTTCGACGGACACCGTCGCCGGCTAGATTTTTTCTCTTCCATCATAGGGCGTTTCGTGAGGCGGATAGGTTTCCGCCGACATCGCCTTGCATGTTGCAAGCA
>JAYOXJ010000211.1:0-6779 GCA_038152725.1 Rhodospirillaceae bacterium | reverse complement strand
AAAAACCGATGATGCACTAACATTCAAACTGGACCAGTCAGTAGGGGCAGATCATGCCTACTACAAGGTAACCGCCAAAAGTTTCGACGTGAAGGTTTACGAGGCCCTGCTCGCCTACCAAGTGCCTCAATACGAGTCGGTCACGATAACCGATATCGATGAGCTGATGGCCGGGCGCCAGGAAGTCGGGCTCGAGGACGGCAAAGTCGCCATCATTAAGGACAACCTCGCCAAACTGCTAGAAAAGAAGAGTTTTGCCGATTGGGCCAAGCTGGTCGGCGGCATTTTCTCGGCGGTGAAGGCGGAGACCGCCGGCGACGCAGCTCAGGGAGCTGCGGCGGCCAAGTAACGGACCAACTCGAAGCGCACCGGCTCGTCAAGGGCGGTAAGGAGGCACAACATGGCTCTTCCAACGATCGATACCAATCCGTGGATGCTCTACGGCAAACTCCTGACTGAAACAAAGGAACTGATCGACACGATCAAGGCGAGGCTGAACGCCGGCGGGTTGCGCGATGCCGAAATCGAAACGTTACTCCAGCAACGCGATGCCTTGATCGACCTGCGCACCCTGCTTTCCGCCGCTGTCAACGCCGGCGACTGGGAGAACCAGGGTAATTTCCGCGAGCCCGGTCCAGATCACATCCGTAGGGTGAGAGAAATCGCGCAATTGGTCGATGCCGCAAACCGCCATGACGCAACTGTCGAAATTATCATTGTTGCAGCCGATGCGATCCTGTCCCTGGCCGGCGAACTTTACGCGGACGCCTGATTTGGCTGATTTGCCGGGCGGGAAGACCGCCGTCCGCCGCGTCAGTCGTGCAGGGCGCGCGAAAGCGCCGTCTTGCAGTTGGCGACGACGCGTTTGGTGGCGACCAGCGCCGCTTCCGCCTGGATCAGGTTCTCGAGGGCCTGGGCGACGTCCGTGCCGGCGGCCATGGCCGGCAGGTTATCGAGTTGCTCGGCGTTGGGACTGACTAGATGTGACGCGTCGCCGGCAAGCAGCTGGAACACGTGATTGCAATAGAGTTCCATCTTGCCGGACTCGCAGGTGCATTTGCCGGTGAAGTTCAGGCCCTTGCGCGAAAAGGTGATGCGATAGTCCTCGCCTTTGTCGCCGGTGACCACGAATTGCAATGTACCTTCCATGGTATGTCAGTATGCCCGAACCGTGCGGAAATTAAAGTGGTTCCGTCATCGCGCGGCATACTGAGACAATGGAAACGGCGACAGACCGGTGACCCCAGCTTATGCTTTCAACCGGACCCGGCATTGTCTAGCACGTCCTTGACGACGGCATCGTTCAGCAGGCCGCAAAACGTACCTTCGCGGTACTTGTGGGTCGAAGTCTTGGAGAATTTGACCTTGGCGCCGACGTTGAGGCCGTCCCACAATGGCTTTAGCAAATTCTTCACGCGGCAGTCGACGCTTTTAGGCTTGCCCTTGTTGAGCGCCACGTCGAAAACCAGACGCAACGGCTCGGACGATGCATCGTCACGGTGCTTTTCGGTCAACACGCCGGAGAAATTGTAAGTATTGGAGTCGTCGCCGCACGCCGCCAGCGTGCAGATCCCGACCAAAAATGCGGTGATGGAAAATCGAGACAACCACGCCTCCATCGATTCGCCCGCAATATTACCGCAACTATGGCGTGCGCGCCAGTATACGCGGAGCCGAGCTAATCCTCCTCGGCAAGAAACATATGGATCAGGGTCCGCTCAAGGCTCTTGTCGGCGAGCGGCTCAACACCGTGGAAGGACTGATCCGATTTGACGAACCCAAATGCGCAGTTGCGGCGGTAGGGCGCGGTGAAGACGCGGTGGAACGCCTCGAATTGGTAGTGTGGTCCACTGGCGAATTTCTGGGTCGGATCTTTGGGCACATAGACGGACGTACCCAGTTCCGGATGATCGTCGTTTTCGGGAAGATAGAGCAGAAATACGACAACGCGCCGTGCTGCATCGCTGTGCGGGCCGAGAGAATACTCGGAACGATCCCTGATCAACAGAATGTCGGGCTTGAAGCTTGCCTGTGCGATGCGATCGCCGAAACGTTGCATGATGTAGGGGTGGAACTTGGCGAGCAATGCCTCGCCGAACCTGGGGCTTTTCAGGATGTCGCTCATTTGCTGCCAGAACAGCTTGAGAAGCGGCGGCAAGGGGTCGACCTTCTTGCGGTCAAGGGCGATTACGTAGCGATCAGTCTTGTCACCCTGCAACACCTGCACACGGCCGGTATCCTCGATCGGAGTGAAGTCCGCGGGTTCCGGGAAATGGGCTCGGATCTGGTCATAAAAATCGGGCGGAAAGATGTTCTCCGCGTAGAAATGTGGAAATGGATAGGTTCGAATGGGCGCATTGAGAATGCCGTAGATGAGTGCCTCAATGACGCTGGAAGATGTGGTTTCCGACACCTTTGAAATCCCCTTCCTGTCGGATTGACTGGGCGAGCTTTTCGCGCTGCAGCGCGAAGCCGCGACTCTCCAGCTGATCGATGATGGCCCGGTGCTGGACCAAATTGGTGTTCAGTTCGACCAAAACGGAGCGCACGCGCGCATCATCGAGTGTCTTGTCCGCGCCGGCGATAACCTTGTGCTCAATACCATCGACGTCGATCTTGATATGGGTTGGACAGGGCAAGACACCACTTTCGACGATGGCATCCAAGGTCGTCGAGAAACAACCTTGGCGAAGTCCAGTGTTGCGTGGCTGCAAATGATAATCAACGGCCTCGCCGAAACTGTGGCACGATCCGCCGATCAGGAACCCGCTGAGATGCAGATCGCTGAACCCGGCTTCGTCGCTCAAGGCAGCCGCATATGCGATCACTCGGTCCTGCAAATTGTTAGAGAAGATGTTCTTGTTGAGCAGCGCATAATTCTGAGCTTCAGGCTCGAATGCATAGACGCTGACGCCGGCCGTCATCGCCGCCCAAATCGTGTACATGCCAACATTGGCACCAACGTCGAGCAGCACATCGTCTTTGTCGAACCCGGCAATCCATTCGAGCGTATCGGGTTCCTTCGACTGTAAAGTGTGCACACGCCATAGCGTGTGCGCGTTCGGAATGCAGTAGACGATCTTGGTGCCCTTGTATTCGAGACCAATGATCGGATTTAGTTTCTCGTATTCCTCGATGGTCATGTCCGACATTGCCGAACCCGCTCATTTTGTCGCGCCTATAGTGAACAGGATAGAAGATAGGCCGGGCGGTTTCACGATCAAATTTTGGTACTTGGGGCGCGCGGCCTTTAGCACGGGTCGCCTTCGGCCATGGTGAATCTTGGCTGCATGGCGTCAACAACGATTCGGTAAATTTGTTTCCAAAGTTCCTGGCGCTCGCGAAACTCGGCTTTCGGCAGCATACGAGAAAGCGAATCGAGGAAGGCTTCTTCACCGGTCCGCAACTGCAGGGACGAGATACCGATTTTGGCGTGGCTGTCTCCGATTTCGGCCAATCGGACGTGGGCCTCGTCAGGGTCGTTGAGGCAGGCAGCGGCACTCCACAGCAGGGAGTTGTACATGACGATCTGGTTGTCCTCGTCGCCATTGAACATTTTCTCGATGTGCGGCATGCGCTTGAACAGCGCCGCAAAAAAAACCGGCGCGATACGATCGGCCACCCTCATCAATCGGCCGAGGCGTTCCTTGAGGTAGGCGACGTCGTCGGGATCGAGTTCGTGGCGAGCCAAGAATTTCTCAACGGAGTCGCGAGTAGAAGCGGTCACTTAAGTCCTCAAGCGCGATTACGCAGCCATTTCCCGTAAACTGAAGGAGACGGCTAAGCTAATCCTGACAGCGCGCGAAGAAACTGCCTGCTAGGCCGCGCTGGGTCGCCTTAGAACTCGCGTTTGGCCCGTTCGATCAGGTCGTTTAGGCCGCCAGCCGGCTCGGGCTGGGCGGGCGCATGGCGTTCCAGGTAGTACTCAAACCCATGGAGGAAATCGCCGACAATGGCGGACAGTTCCTCGTCGCCGCCGCCACCCGACTGGTGGAAAACGAAGGCCGAAAAATTAGCGGCGGCATGGCGGAGCCCGGCCGCGATCAGCATGGGCGGCATGCCTTCCTCGAGGCGCTTGTTGGCGACATTGATGATCTGGTTGGCCAATTGCACGCTCAACGTAGCGTCGTCATCGCCATGGTGATGGTGATGGTGATGGTGATGGTGATCGTGACCGCAATCGTGGTCGTGATCATGGTGGTGGTGATGGTCGTGCTTATCGCTCATGGCTGATCCTCCCGGGTTCCGGGACCCTAGCACAGCCGGCGGCCGCGGCAAACGTCCGTGCGGGGCCTGCAACGGGGTGGGGCTTGGCACGCAGTTCTTCCGTTGTCATCAAAGCGCTCCCGGAGTATTTTTCTATGACATTTGATAGAGGAGACCCGACTTGATGGCGGATAGAAAGGATCGCCTCGTCACCCGGGCCGATTTTGACGGCGTCGTCTGCGGCACGTTGCTCAAGGAACTGGAGATGGTCGGTTCGACCCTGCTCGCCGAACCGGCCGACATGCAGGCCGGGCGGATCGCTGTTGGGCCGGACGACATCACCGCGAACCTGCCGTACGTGAAGAACGTGCACTTGTGTTTCGACCACCACGTAAGTGAGTTGGAACGCGTCGGCAGGCAGGAAAACCTGGCGATCGATCCGCAGGCGCCATCGGCGGCGCGGGTGATCTACGATCACTTCGGCGGCAAACGCGGCTTTCCGCAGATTTCGGAAGAACTGATGGCGGCCGTCGACCAAGCCGATTCCGCGCAGTACTCGGAAGAGGACATCCTGGCGCCGACCGGATGGACGCTGCTCAACTTCCTGGTCGATCCCGCGACCGGGATCGAGCGCACCAAAACGTTTTCGACGCCGCAGGACACGTTCATCATCGACCTTATGACCTACTGCCGGCACAACCCGATCGACGAGATCTTGCAATTACCGGACGTGCTCGAGCGGGTCGAGGCCTATTCCTACGACTCCGAATTCGCCGAACGCCAGTACAAGCGCTGCTCGCAGGTCGAGGGCAAGGTGGTGATCTCGGACATGCGCGGTGAGGATCAGCTCATTCCGGTCAACCGCTTCCTGGTCTACGCGCTCTATCCCGAATGCGCCGTTTCGATCCGCGTCGAGAACACCGAAAGCGGCGACGTCCGAGTCGCCGCCGGCAAGTCGGTGCTGGACCGCTCGTCCAAAGCCAACATCGGTTCCTTGATGCTCGGTCACGGCGGCGGCGGTCACGCCGCAGCCGGCGCCTGTCGGGTCGATCCGGCCAAGGTCGATGAGGTTGTCGCCAGTCTCGCACGCGATATCAATGCCGCCGGCTGACGGCACCGCTCCGACGTCCACGCAGCGCTGGCTTGACGGTCTTCTCTGGTCGAGCCCCCCCTCGACCGCACACCTGCGGAAGTTCCGCCAGCGCGCGCGGGCGGCCGTTCCGCCAATTCTGCTCGATAATTTCGAAAGCATCGAACAGATCAGGCTGGCCGGTCTGCCGGCGGGTGCTGAAGTCATTGGCGGCGAGACCGACGGTGCCGGTGGCTGGTTGCTCACACCTGCCTCCGCCAAGGATTTTGCGGTCGTACCGGCGCCCGGCGGCGAAGCCACGGATGTCCAACTATCGGTCGAAATCAGCGGGCGCGAAAAGGATGGGGACGAAACCGTCACTGTTCTCGGCGGAATTTCCGTGGCCTTGCCATCGACCCGAATCGGACCGCTGTTCCGCGATCTGCCGGACATGCAAAAGGCTCGGGTACGCCAGGAGGAGGCCGAAAAGACGAAACGCGAGGCTGCGGCCAAGGAAGCCGCGCAGCCAAAAGCGCCGGCGCAGACTGCAGCCCCCGCTAAGAGCCCCCCAAAACCTGAGGTGAAACAGGCGACTTCGAAACCCGCGGCACCGACACTAACGGCCAAGACCGCAATAATATCGACACCCAGACTGACTCCTGCAGCCAGGCCAGCCAAAGCCGCAGCACCGCCCGCAAAGCCGACGCAGACCGCCACCCTGAAACCGGCTCCGAAACCGGAGCCGAAAGCGAATGCCGAACGTAAACCCGCCACCACGCCGCCGGCAAACCCCGCGCGCACGGTGGCGATGAAGCCGGTGGCGAAACCGGAGCCGAAAGCGAAAGCCGAACCGAAGCCCGCCACCACGCCGCCGGCGAAGCCCACGCGTACTGTCGCCATGAAACCAGTGGCGAAGCCTGAGGTGAAGCCAGCGCAAATAACGAAAGCCGAGCCGAAAGCCGTCGACAAGTCGCCGGCGAAACCGGCGCGCTCAGTCGCCATGAAACCTGCGGCGAAACCAGAAGTGAAGCCGGCGCCGAAAGCGAAAACCGAACAGAAACCTGCCGCCACGCCGCCTGCGAAGCCGGCGCGTTCGGTCGCCATGAAACCGGTGGCGAAACCCGAGGCAAAAACTCCTGTAGCCAATCCGGCCAGTGCCGCACCGCCGAAACCCTCGGTAGCCAAACCGCCGGCCAGGACCGCGCCGCCGAAACCGACTCTCGTCCGCACACCGGCCCCGGCAAAACCGGCACCCGCGAAAGCGCCTGAACTCACCGGCCCGATTTTCATCGAACTCGGCGGCGCGCCCGAAGTCGGTGATCCGCATTTCCGTATCTTCATCGACGATGAGCAGGTGCTCGACGGCAATATCGATTGGGGATTGGGCTTGCCCGCCGCCGGCGACGACAGCGACGGCATTTGCTGGCAGCGCCGGGAAATCCCGTGGGACTTCACGATGGGACCTCCCAGCGAGATCGTCGTCAGTTACGATGGCGGCGGCCCC
>JAYOXJ010000210.1:0-6805 GCA_038152725.1 Rhodospirillaceae bacterium | reverse complement strand
AAAATCATGGTATAAACAGGTCAAACACTAACCGTTACCTACTTCAGCCCCTAACCAAATTAGTACCAATTTACCTCTAGTCCCTGACTTGACCATCGTTTAGACTGCCGATTCGATATAATTCGGCAACGCGTCTATCTAGCGAAACCGTATATCACGTTGATTTTTCAACGGTTTTGCAAGTTTGACGGGTTGGTCGAGCGATTACTATGGCCGTAGGTGGGGCAAGTCGACAGGGTGAAGGCGGCGCACGAATAATGGTAGCGCGCAGCATGATTGCGCATTTTGGCGCGGCCGTCGTATCGGCGACGGTGGCGTTCGGTTGCGCGTCGGCCCAGGCGGAGACCCTGCCCGAGGCGTTGAGCGCGCTGATCCAGACCCACAAGCGCATGCTCGCCGCCAACGCCGACGTCAAGGCCGCCGAACAGCAACTCGCGGTCACCGAGGGTAACTGGTATCCGAACCTATCGATCAAGGCCAATATCGGCCACGAAGAGCAGAACAAGCCGACCGACTCGACCGACACCAACATGGTGCCGCGCAACATCGACACGACGATCACCCAGAAACTCTGGGACTTCGGCTCGACCAATTCCGGCATCCGCTCGTCGCGCCTGGCACTTCAACAAACCCGAGAGACCCGCGACTCGACCGCGCAGTCCGTGATGCTCGACGGCATCAGCGCCTATCTCAACGTCGTTCGCGCGTTCAAGCTGGTCAAGTTTTCCTCCAGTTCCGTCGACAACATCAAAAAGCAAGCGGAACTGGAAGATGCCCGGGTGCAGCGCGGCTCAGGTTTCTCCACCGATGTGCTGCAGGCCAAGACGCAGCTGGCCGGCGCCGAAGCAAGGCTGATCCAGGCGCGCGGAACACTCAAGACGGCCGTCAACCGCTATCGCGCGGTGTTCGGCACGCCGCCCAACGACATGGAGAAGATGGCCGATCCGCGCCTGCCGCTTGAACTGCTGCCCAAGGACCTGGATGGCGCCATCGAAATCGCCGCCAAACAGAACCCGCAGCTCAAGGCTGCCCGTACCGGCGCCTCGGTCGCCCGCGAAGCCGTGATCAAGACCCGCATCGACAAGTTCATGCCGTCCTTCGACCTGAGCGCCGAACACAACCTGAAGGAGGACTACTCCGGCACGGTGGGCTCGCAACAGGAGACCCTGGTCAAGGTCGAAGCCAGTTACAGCTTCAATCTGGGCCTGACCGCCGTCAACTCGTTGAAGGCGTCGCAACAGAGCCACATCGCCTCGGTCAACCGTTTCGGCGACACCCGCGACCAGATCGAAGAGCAGGCGCGCAACGCCTGGGACAACCTACAGACCTTCCAGGCCCGGGCCAGCCAACTACACAACCAGGCCAACATCGCCGCCGAATTCCTCGAACTGGCCCGACGCGAACGCCAGCTCGGCAACCGTTCGTTGATCGACGTGCTATCGGGCGAAACGGCACTGATAAACGCGTCGTCCGATGCAACCTCCGCCGATACCGACGTCGCTATCGCGGTGTTCACGTTGTTGAGCGTGCTCGGCGAACTCGCCCCGACGATCGCCAACTAGGGCAGGCGTCGTTGATCGTCCGCGTGCCAGGACTGCTCAACGCCAACCAAATCGGTGCCGTCACCGCCGTGATGGCCAAAGCCGAATTCATCGATGGCCGGCATTCCGGCGGTCCGGCCGTCCAGGACGTCAAAAACAACCTTCAGCTCGACCGCGACAAGAGCCCCGGCGTGACCGACGCCGATGCCGTCATCCTAGGCGCGCTTGGCCAGAACGCCACTGTGCGCGCCGCCGTGCTGCCCAAGCGCATGCTGCCGCCCTACTACACCAAATATACCGATGGCATGGCGTATGGCCCGCACGTCGACAATCCGTTGATGGGCGCCGGCGGCGCGGCACCGTTGCGCACGGACGTTTCGTTCACGCTGTTCCTCAGCCCGCCAGACAGCTACGACGGCGGTGAACTGCAGATCAAAGGGGAACTCGGCGATGCCACGGTCAAGCTGCCGGCAGGCGACGCGGTGGTCTATCCGACCGGCGCCATCCACCAGGTCACCAAAGTGACTCGCGGCGAACGGCTCTGCGTCGTCGGCTGGATCCAGAGCATGATCGCCGACCCGACCCGTCGGCGCATCGTCTACGAACTCGACCTGGTCGCCCAGTCGCTGCACTGAAAGATGCCGAACTCCGACGAGCACCGGGCATTGGTGCGCAATTACGGCAACTTGGTCAGGCTATGGAGCGAGCCGTGAGAAGGCCCGGCCCTACCTTTGAGACCCGAATTGTGCTATCGTTTACGCAGTTGATTCGAAAAGGCGATTCGAGATGATGCCGGCCGACAAACCGTCCCCGCCGCCTTATTGCCTGCTCGCCGCGATCGTTTTCGCCGCGGTACTCATCGCGGTCGGCATGGCGCGCGCCGATGAGCCCGCGCACAAGACCGGCGACATCATCATCGACATCCCGCCGCCGCCGACCCGCACACTGACGGGTGCGACCTACCCGCCGCTCAGGGGGGTGACGTTCAACGTCGGCGACACGGTGCGGCTTGGGCGTGCGATCGATGACGGCCGCCCGCCGGCGGACGGTTGTCTCGACAAGCCTGGCGTCGGTGCAAGGTTCTGCGTCGACCCGGTTCAGTGGCCGCAGGCATTGAACGTCGCCGCCGGCGCCGAAAATGCCGTCTACAAGGGCGCCCAGGCGGTGATCCGTTACGATGCCGGCCGCTCGTCGCAGGCCCAGGTGCTGTTTCCGACCGCCGCCTTCATCGACATCGTTGAGAACCTGTCGGCCCGCTACGGCCCGCCCACGATACAGGAAATGGTGATCCGCGAGGTGCCCGGCGACACCCGGGTCGCCAATACGGTGGTTCGTTGGAAAAGCTACAACCCCGGAACGGACGAACCGGACGTGCTGGAGGTACGTGCCTTCGACGACCTGCGCCACCCCCATCCGGATCGCGAACATGGTTTTCTCTGGCTCTACCGGGCCGGTGCCGAGCCGATGTTCCGCCATTTCAACACCATCGACCTGATGGTGCTGCGCCAGCGCCGCATCGGGCAATGGCCACCGAAACAGGACCCGGGCGACTGAGGTGCTGATTTAGGCCTGAGCGCGCGCCTTTGCGGGTTCTTCCAACGCTACCAGGACGTGATCGACCTCGATGATCTGACACATCGTACGGGCGACGCGCTCGGCCTGCTGGGCGCTAAGCCCAGAAATGCTGATTTCCACGTCCAGCATGTCGTCGTCGGCACGTTTCGCCGAAAACACTTCAGGCACCAGCGAAAGCTTGGCGAACAGCCCAACGATGCGCGTCAACACGGAGGCACTGGCCGCCGCACTCAAGCGGAAATTGGTGAACGAATCAGGTGTGGAATGGGGGATTGCCCCTAAAAAGACGGTCATGACGGTAAGTCCTGTAAACGGAAAAGCGAACGAACGACGGGTTGCCCCGGCCTCGAATTACGAGACCGGGCCGCTAATAAGTCGCTCTACCAAGGACCAATGCGTGTACATGACGCGGGCATAATAGCGCTCGAACGGCCGTCGTCAACGAATTTGGCCGCAATTCGGCGCAGCCGGCCCTTTACGAAACCCTTCTATTGCCCGATATAAAGTAGATCACCAGCGAAGGAGTTGGATTATGGGTTGGCAAGGAAAGGTGCTGCGAGTCGATCTCAGCGCAATGACCGTGAAGTCGGAACCGCTCAACATGCAGTGGGCGGACCGCTATCTCGGCCAGCGCGGCCTCGCCAGCAAGTACCTGTTCGAGGAGATGGATCCGAAGGCCGATCCGCTGTCGCCCGAGAACGTCATGATATTCGCCACCGGTCCGCTTACCGGCACCATGGCATCCACTGGCGGGCGTTGGTCCGTCGTCACCAAGGGCGCGCTCACCGACGCCATCGCCTGCTCGAACTCGGGCGGCTATTTCGGCGGCGAACTCAAGCTGGCCGGTTGGGACATGGTGATCTTCACCGGCCGCGCGCCGCATCCGGTCTACCTCATGATCAACGACGATAACGCGCGCATTCTCGATGCCCGCGACTTCATCTGGGGCGAGACCGTCTGGGAGACCGAGGAGCGCATCAAGCAGCGCCACCAGGACCCGCAAATCCGCATCGCCTCGATCGGCAAGGCCGGCGAGAAGCTGGTGCGGTTCGCCTGCGTCATGAACGACAAGGACCGCGCCGCCGGGCGCTCCGGCGTCGGCGCCGTGATGGGATCGAAGAACCTGAAGGCGGTCGCCGTGCGCGGCTCCCAGGGTGTCGCCGTGCATGACCCGAAGGGTTTCCTCTCGGTGGTGCGCCAGATGCGCGAGAAGCTCGACAAGCACGCCGCCCGCAAGCGCCTCAATTCCGTCGGCACGCACGCCATGATGGACAACACCAACGCCTGGGGTTCGCTGCCGACCCGCAATTCCCGCGACGTCCAGTTCGAGGGCAACTCGCACGTCAACGTCAAGGCCGCGCACACGCCGCGCCGGTCCGACCATACGCCAAACGTGATCGCATCGAAGGCCTGCTTCGCGTGTTCCATCGGCTGCGGTCGAATCGCCAAGATCGACCCCGAGCACTTCTCGATGAAACCCGCAGACCACAAGGACCGTTACGGTAAGGCCATCGGCGGGCTCGAGTACGAGAGCATTTTCGCCCTCGCCCCCATGGTCGGCTGCGACGACCTCGACGCCGCCACCTACGCCAACGCGCTCTGCAACGAGCATGGCATGGATCCAATCTCGTTCGGCGGATCGGTTTCGGCGGCGATGGAACTCTATGAAGAAGGCGTCATCACCACCAAGGAGACCGGCGGCATCGAACTCAACTTCGGCAATGCCGAAGCGCTCTGCAAACTCGCCGAGTTGACCGGCACCGGTGAGGGCTTCGGGGTCGAGATCGGGCTCGGCTCCAAGCGGCTCTGTGAGAAGTACGGCCGGCCAGAATTCTCGATCACCGTCAAGGGCCAGGAGATTCCCGGCTACGACACCCGCGCCATGCAGGGCATGGGCCTCGCCTACGCCACCTCGAACCGGGGTGCCTGCCACATGCGCGCCAGCCCCTACGCCGCGGACTTCGCCAAGGTCGATACCGACGGCCGTGCCGCCATCGTCAAGGACACCCAGGACATGGCTGCCGCCAAGGACTCGACCGGCCTTTGCGCTTTCGCCGGCAACGCCTGGGATATCGGCGACTACGCCGCCCAAGTCGATGCCGCCTGCGGCGGCGGCTGGGACGCAGAACGCATGAAAGTGACGGGCGAGCGCATCTGGACGTTGGAGCGCCAGTTCAACCTGCGTGCCGGCATGACCGCAAAGGACGATACCCTGCCCCAGCGCTTCCTCAAGGAAGCGGCCAAGACCGGCGCGGCCAAGGGCAAGGTCACCGAACTCGCCGTCATGCTGCCCGAGTATTACGAACTGCGCGGCTGGACCAAGGACGGCGTGCCGACCAACGAAACCCTCGACCGCGTCGGCATTTGAGCGACCGGCCGTGAAGATCAAGATCAAGCTGCTCTCCATGGCAGGGGACCCGCCGCCCGGCTTCGACGCCTTCGGCGAACGCGATCTCGATGTCGCCACCGGCACCAGCGTCGCCGACGCAGTGGCGACGGTGTCGCTGCCCAAGGAGGAATCCTACACCACCATCGTCAACGGCGAGGCCGTGCCGGTGGACGCGCGTGCCGGCCATAAGCTCGGCGATGGCGACGAAATTACGCTGTTTCCTGCCATTCAGGGCGGCTGATGACGGCACGTGCCATATAAACTGGCGCGGCGTTACTGGAATCAGCATCAAATCGTGTTATGGTTTTGCATGGTCATCGACGACCTGCACGCGCACGGATTGCTGCCAGCGACCGTCAAAGCGCTGGTGCGTGTTCCCGTGCGCGATGTCCTCGAGTCAAAATGCAACGACATCTTCACCTACTGGGACAACCTCCGGTACGGACGGCCGGCCCCCGGCTGGAGGGAATTCCATCTAGAACAGCTGGCCCCGGCGATCGTTGCCTTCGTGCGTGTGGTCGACATAGAACGCGAGCCCTTCGACATCCGCTACCGCTTTTGGGGCACCGGGCTGGTGCGCGTACTCGGCCATGACCGCACCGGAAAACGGCTGTCCGAACTGCCGTTGAAACGCGTCACGCAGGCGATGGCGGAATTCCGGACCGTGGTCGAGGAACGCGCCCCCTATGGCTTGATCTACAACGCGACCACGTCGAAACGAACCGGCGCATTGTATGCGCCGGCGATCCGTCTGCCCATCATGGACGATGGCGAAACCGTCACCAAGATCGTCGCCTTCACCGATTTCAACGCGGATCAGGCGAAATGGCGCCAGCTGCTGGAGGAACGGAACGAGGGCTAATCTTTCCGATACATGGTGTAAAAGCCATCGAGATTGTCGCGCAGGTAATGGTCGACGTACTTGAGGTCGTCGACGCTCAGGTAGTCGATAAATCCACCGACCTTGCCGCGGCGCACCTTGAAGCTCTCGGGGTCGCCGTCCTCCGGCGGGCGCAGGCGCGGATTGTTGAAGGCATTGGTCGCCTCGAGATTACGCATGTTGGCGAAACTGCCGAGCTTCATAATGTCATCGATGAAGCCCGGGTCGCGTTCGGGCCAACCGAGAAAAGCGACCACGTCGAGCAGAACCTTCTTGGGATCCGCAGACATTTCCTCATAGGTGACCAGTTGAAAGCCCGCCGGCACGTGGCGGTTCGCCGCCCAGGCATTGTAGAAGGCGACCAGCGAGGCCAGGCCGCCGATACGATGACGAACGAAATCCGAGAGACTGCCTTTAAAG
>JAYOXJ010000209.1:0-6833 GCA_038152725.1 Rhodospirillaceae bacterium | reverse complement strand
GTCGACGGCCAGGAACCAGGACCCCTCGTGCGGCACCATGGATGAGACGATGAAAAACGCGATGGTGCCGATGTCGAAGGTCAGCAGCGCATAGCGAAAGCGCACCGCCCGGCGGTCGCTGCCGTGGTAGAGCCGCTGCAACCTCAAACGCAACGTATCGGTTTTTGCCTTCGCCATCTCCGCCCCCGCGCGTTCGGCCGACACCGCCTGAGGTTACAGCACTTGGCCGAGGCTCGCCATGTCGGTGAATGCCGCCTCGGCGCCGAGCGCGCGCAGCTTGGCGGCGTGGTCCGGCTTGCAATGTCCGCCGCCGGCGAAGCCAATCACCCGCATGCCGGCCGCCACGCCAGCCTGAACACCGGCGAGCGAATCCTCGATCACCGTGCACTCGCCGGGATCGAAGCCCATGCGCTCGGCCGCGAACAGAAATAGATCGGGTGCCGGCTTGCCGCGCGCGACCTGGGTCGCGCTGTAGAGATGCGGTTCGAAATGGCCGATCAGCCCGGTGACGGTAAGCGAATTCCGAATTCGCTCCGGCGCGCTCGACGACGCCACGCAGAGGGGCCGGTCCTGGGCACGCAGCCCGGCGATCACGTCGGCGACGCCCGGGATCGCCGGCAGGCGGCCGGCGAAGGCATGCTTGTCGCGGCGCCACAGTTCGGCGTGGAAATCCGCCGGCAGCTTGATGCCGCTTTCGCGCTCGATCTCGGCGACGATCGACGGGATCGAACGCCCGACATAGCGCGTGCTGCATTCCTCGCCCGTGTGCGGCAGCCCGAGCTCGGTCAGAAACTCGGCCAGCACGGCGTTGGCCAGGGGTTCGCTGTCGACCAGCACACCGTCGCAATCGAACAGAATCAGCATCCAAAGCGCTCGCAGGCTTGCGTCACCGAAGCGACATAGGATCCGCCGAACAGGCGCACGTGCACCAACAGCGGATAGAGATTGTAGAGATCGCGGCGCACCTCGAAGAAACCGGGCCGGATGGCGCGGTGCTCGCGGTAGCGCGCGGAGAACGTGTCGGAAAAGGTATTGAACAGCGTGGTGAAGGCAAGCTCGATCTCGGCATCGGCGAAGTAGATGGCCGGGTCTATGAAGCCGGTGATGCGCCCGTTTTGGGCCAGCACGTTGCCGCCCCACATGTCGCCGTGGATCAGCGAAGGCCGCCCACCGTCGTCGATCCACCGCTCCAGGCGTCCGGCCACGCGTTCGACCCGCGCCAGTACGTCCGCCGGCAGGCGGCCGGCCGCATGCGCAGACCCAGCCATATGGAGGAGCCTCTGGTCGCGGAAGAAATCGCGCCAGCTTGCGGTCCACGGATTGGGTTGCGCGAGCCCGCCGATCACCGTTGCGCGCTCGAAGCCGAAGTCCTCGGCCGTGACGCCATGCAACTGGGCGACCAGATCGGCCGCGTGTAGTTCGGCCGCCTTGTCGATGCGTCCGTCAGCCGGCAGGCATTCCATCAAAAGCAAATCGTCGGCGGCGTGCAGCACCTCCGGCACCGGCAGTCCGGAATGGCGCGCCAGGTATTCCAGCATGAAACCTTCGAGCGCCAGGCCGCTGCCGGCCTCACCCAGCTTGGCGACGACATCGCGGCCGTCGGCGAGCGTGACCCGCACCACGTCGGCGACGCAGCCGCCGCCGAGCGCGCGGTAGCCGCTGGGCCGGCTGCCCGTCGCCCGTTCGATCAGGTTTTCGATGTCGGCGCGCACGTCAGAGGTGGCGCGCCCGGATGTAGGCGAGCAGGCCCCTGGACGCCGCCTCGATCATGTCGAGCACGTCGTCGAAGCCGTCCGGTCCGCCATAGTAGGGATCGGGCACCTCGCGGGTGCCGAGCTCGGGTGCGAAGGCGAGAAACAGCGAGAGCTTCTCGCCGGTGCCGGCCGGTGCCAGCGCCGAGAGCTTGGCCACGTTCGACTGGTCCATCGCGATGACGTAGTCGAAGCGATCGAAGTCTTGCGGCGTGACCTGGCGCGCGCGCAAGCCGGAAAGGTCGTAGCCGCGGCGCTTGGCCGCCTCCTGGCCGCGCCGGTCGGGCGGCTCGCCGATGTGCCAATCGGAGGTGCCGGCCGAATCGATTTCGATGCGATCTGCCAGGCCCTCGCCCGCGACGAGCGTGCGGAACACACCCTCGGCGGTCGGCGAACGGCAGATGTTGCCGAGACAGACGAACAGGACCTTGACCACGGGTTTCCTCTAGGCTGACATCCCTTCGCGAACATCATGCGACGGGGGAGGCTTCAAGACAACGTCATGGCGAACCAACCAAAGAGCGGCACCATCGTCATCCTCACAGGTGCCGGAATCTCCAAGGAATCGGGTCTCGACACATTCCGCGACGCGGACGGCCTGTGGGCCAAGGTCAGGATCGAGGATGTCGCCACGCCGGAGGCCTATGCCCGCGATCCCGAACGCGTGCTCGACTTCTACAACGCACGGCGGCGCACCATGGCCGGCGGCAACGTCAAGCCGAACGCCGCGCACGCCGCACTGGCCAGGCTCGAGCGCGAATGGCCGGGCGAGGTGCTGCTGATCACCCAGAACATCGACGACCTGCACGAGCAGGCCGGCAGCCGGAACCTGCGGCACATGCATGGCGAGATGCTGAAGGCGCGCTGCGCCGACTGCGACGACGTCGTGTCGTGTCAGACCGACATCACCATCGCCGACACCTGCAAGGCCTGCGGCGTCTCGGGACGAATGCGTCCGCACGTGGTCTGGTTCGGCGAGATGCCGCTGCACATGGACGAGATCGACGCCGCGCTCAGGCGCTGCGATCTGTTCGTCTCGATCGGCACGTCGGGTAACGTCTACCCGGCGGCGGGCTTCGTGCAGATGGTGCGCATCCTCGGCCGCAGCCGCTCGGTCGAACTCAACCTGGTGCCGTCGGAGGGTGCGACGTTGTTTACGGAAGCGCGCTATGGCCCGGCCACCCAGGTGGTGCCGGCGTTCGTCGACGAGATTCTGGCTGGTCTCTGAACTCAGCCGCCCGTGAGCCGCACCCCTTCGAAGCGGTGTAGCCGGTCGCCGCTGATCACGGCGCGCAGCCGCTCGGCGTACTTGTGCGAGATTTCCGAATAGGCCGAGAGATAGTCGACCAGATGCGCGCCGGATACCCGGCCGTTCTCCTTGCGGAAGCGCGCGCGTTCCTTGCGGAATGCGGCATAGGCGCCGTGGGTGTTCAGGTTCAGCATGTAGGCCCTGACACTGGCAGCGATCGACTTGAACGACAGCACCTTGAAGCCGGTCGCCTCCTTCGGCGCCATGCCGGGCTGCGACTTGTCGTAGGTGCGCATGCCGAAAAAATTGTTGCCGTGCCGTGCAAAACGCGATGCCCCCCAGCCGCTCTCGACCGCCGCCTGGGCCAGCGCCAACGAGGCCGGTACGATGTCGCAGCGGCCGAGCAGCGCCGCGCGGTCACCCGGCTTGACGGCGTACTTGGCGTAGAGATCACCGAGCGCGGCGTCGGACTGTTCGCCGATGCGGTCGCGCTCGGCGCGGATGCGGTCGTTCTCGCCGGCGACGATCGGCAGCATGATGCGGAAGAAGGTCTGCTTCTTTTCCTGGGTGTCGCGGATGCGCCGGAGGTCGGCCTCGAGCGAGCTGATCAACAGGTTCGGCGCCAGCTTGGAATCCGCGACGGCGTTGAGCGAATAGTCGAGGCCGGCATGGATGTCGGTAGGCTTGAGCGGCGGCAGCGCCGCCACCTCGCTTTCCGTCTTGGCGGTTTCCGGCTGCGGCCAGAGCGCAAAGGCGACTAATGCCGTGGCGGTGATGCCGCCGGCGAGGGCGGGAAGCCAGAATTTGCGGTTGCGCCAGTCGATCTCGATCATCTTCCCTGTCTTCGTGGCCCCGTCTTCGCGGCAATTCTTGAGCGTACGTCGCCGTTAAAGGATATATAGGTCGTCGACATGGCTAGGTCATCGTCAAATGCGCTCCGGCGCCTGCTCGCCGAGATTGCCGGCTGCCAAATCTGCGCCGCCGAGCTGCCGCTCGGGCCGCGTCCGGTGCTGCGCGCGGAAGCCTCGGCACGGGTGCTGATCATCGGCCAGGCGCCGGGTACGCGGGTGCACGAAAGCGGTGTTCCCTGGGACGACAAATCCGGCGAGCGGCTGCGCCAGTGGCTCGGCGTCGACGACGCCACCTTCTACGATGCCAAGCGAATCGCCATCATGCCGATGGGGTTCTGCTTTCCCGGCCGCGATGCGAACGGCGCCGACGCGCCGCCCCGGCCGGAATGCGCGCCGCATTGGCACGAGCGCGTATTGGCCCAATTGCCGCGGCTGGAACTGACGCTGCTGGTCGGCCACCACGCCCAGGCGCGCTATCTCGGGCGCGCGCGCGAGAAGACCATGACCGAGACGGTGATGAACTGGCGCCGTTATGCACCCGAATTCCTGCCGACGCCGCATCCGAGCTGGCGCACCACCCAATGGTTGAAGAAAAACCCCTGGTTCGAAACCGATTTGATACCCGAAATCCGTCGCCGGCTGGTCAGCCTTTTGTAACATTTTAACGTTATTTATCAGGCACTTCTTGACAGGCTTGCGAACCGGTCGTTAGCCGTGCGTTTAATAAATGTCAAACTTTTTATTTTAATTTAAAATCAATACCGTGTGGATGTGGGGTTGCAAATCGCCCGGGGCCCGCCCGGCCCGGCGAGCACTCCCGAAGGGTTGTGGGTTTGCATACGATCAACGACAACGACCTGTTCCACCGGCTCGCCTTCGACAATCCTTGGTGGGAATTCACCGAGGAAACCCGCATCCAGTTCAAGAACCCGCAGCGCCGGGTGTTCTTCCCCGCCTTCTTCAGCTACGTCATGAAAGCCGGCGCCGGTAACGTGCTCTGCCTCGCCGGCCCCTTGCGCGCCGGCAAGACCGTGCTGATGCGCCAGATGGTGGCCCGGCTGGTCGAACAAAGCATCAGCCCGAAGAACGTCTTCTACTGCAACATGACGGTGCCGAGCATGACCGCGGCCGACGTGCCGACGCTGTTCGAGATGTTCTGCCGGCGCTACCGTCACGGACCCGAGGCCGAGCTCTACGTCTTCTACGACGAGATCCAGTACGTGAAGGGCTGGGAGGAGATCGTGCTCGCGCTGGCCAAGCTCAGGCCCAAGGCACGCATCATCTGCGCCGTCTCGTCGGGGGCGCCGTCGCTCTGCACCGGCGACACCACGCACGGCGGCCGGCTCACCACCTTCGTGCTGCCGCCGCTGACCTTCCTCGAGTTCCTGCGCTACCGCGGCACCGAGGGCGCGCTGTTCGAGGCCCCCGCCAAGCCGGCAGCCGGCGCCAAGGCGGCGCGCACCCAGCCGATGTCGCTGAAGGCCAACGCCCTGCCCGCGCTCAACACCGAGTTCCACCGCTACGTCAATTTCGGCGGCTTCCTCGAAGGCATCACCCAGTCGCGCGAGGGCACGCCGGCGCCTGCGTTCATCCGCGACGGCGTCGCCGACCGCGTGCTGCACAAGGACCTGGCCAACCTCTACGGCATCTCGGAGGCGCAGGAGCTGAACAAGCTGTTCGGCCTCTTGGCCTTCAACACCGCGCGCGAGGTCACCATCGACGATCTCGCCAAGGCCGCCGGCGTCGCCAAGAACACGCTCCGCAAATATCTCGACTATCTCGAATCCGCCTTTCTGATCCGCCGCGTGCCGCGCGTCGACAAGGACGGCAAGCGCTTCCAGCGCCAGGTCGCATTCAAGGTTTATCTCACCACGCCGTGCCTCTACGCCGCGCTGTTCGCGCCGGTGCCGCCGACCGACCAGTTCTTCCAGCGCCTCGCCGAGACCGCATTGGTGGCGCAGTGGTTGGGCTCGCCGGCGGTCGCCAGCCTGGCCTACGCCAGCTGGCGCGGCGGTGCCATCGACCTGCTCACCATGCATCCCGAGAGCGACCGCCCCGACCACGTCTACGAGATCGACTGGAACAATACCTATGCCTCCTCGGGCAAGGGGCCGCAGAAGATGGTGCAGTTCGTCGAGGGCACCAACAAGGCCGCTAAGAACTACATCCTGACCGGCGCGGTGGCGCGCCCCGCAACCATGCGCGGCATCGAGATCACCCTTGCACCGCTGGCGCTTTACGCCTATTGGCTGGAACGCGACCCGACGCTCCGCAAGTTCCACGGCTGAGCCGGTCGCGCGCATCGCCACCCGGGACAAGGACCACATCCCATGAAGCTCGTCTCCTTCCAAGCCGCCGACGGCCCCGCCGTCGGGTTGCTCACCGAAGCCGGCATCATCGACCTTTCCCAGGCGGCGCCGCAGTTGCCGCGCTCCATGAAGGAGCTGTTGCAGCGCTACGGCAGCGATCTCACCGGCGCGGTCAAGACCAAGCGCGACGTGAAGCCGATCCCGCTTGCCGAGGCGACGCTGCTGCCGGTGGTGCCGGACCCGAACAAGATCATCTGCATCGGGCGCAACTACGCGGCACACGCCGCCGAGGGCGGCGCCAAGCCGCTCGACTACCCCGACATCTTCATGCGCGCCGCCACCTCGATGGTCGCGCACAACCAGTCGATCGTGCGCCCGAAGTGTTCCGACAAGCTCGACTACGAGGCCGAGCTCGTCTTCATCGTCGGCCAGGCGACGCGCCACGCCACCGAGGAGAACGCGCTCGACGCCATCGCCGGCTATTCCATGTTCAACGAGGGCTCGGTGCGTGACTATCAGAGGAAGGCGACGCAGTGGACGCCGGGCAAGAACTTCGACAAGACCGGCGCCTTCGGCCCTGCCTTGGTCACCGCCGACACGCTGCCCGCCGCCATGGCCGGCCAGCGCATCCAGACCCGGCTCAACGGCCAGACCATGCAGGACGCCAACACCG
>JAYOXJ010000208.1:0-6894 GCA_038152725.1 Rhodospirillaceae bacterium | reverse complement strand
TGGGCGTCATCGGCGTGATCTACGAATCGCGCCCCAACGTCACCGCCGACGCCGGCGCGCTCTGCCTCAAGGCCGGCAACGCCGCGATCCTGCGCGGCGGATCCGAGAGCTTCCATTCCTCGGCGGCGATCCTGGAAAGCCTGCAGTGGGGCCTCAAGGAGGCCGGCCTGCCCGTGGCCGCGATCCAGCGAGTGCCGACCCGCGACCGCGCCGCCGTCGGCATCATGCTGACCATGACCGACGACATCGACGTGATCGTACCGAGGGGCGGCAAGTCCTTGATCGAGCGGGTCTCCGCGGAAAGCCGGGTGCCGCTGTTCAAGCACCTGGAAGGCATCTGCCACACCTACGTCGATGCCGCCGCCGACGCCGCCATGGCGCACGATATCGTGCTCAACGCCAAGATGCGCCGCACTGGCATCTGCGGCGCCACCGAGACATTGCTGATCGACCGCGCCGCGCTGCCGATGCTGACCCGCATCGTCGACGATCTGATCGCCGCCGGCTGCGAGGTGCGCGGCGACGCCGAGGCACGCGCGCTCGACCCGCGTATGGTGCCGGCCATCGACGCCGACTGGGACACCGAGTATCTCGACAAGATCATTTCGGTCCGCACCGTCGGCGGCGTCGACGACGCCATCCGCCACATCGCCGAACACGGCTCGCAGCACACCGACGCCATCGTCACCTCGGACGCGGCCACCGCCGAGAAGTTCCTGAACGAGGTCGACAGCGCCATCGTCATGGTCAACGCCTCGACCCAGTTCGCCGACGGCGGCGAGTTCGGCATGGGCGCCGAGATCGGCATCTCGACCGGCAAGCTGCACGCCCGCGGTCCGGTCGGCGTCGAGCAGCTGACGTCGATGAAGTACGTGGTGCGCGGCACCGGTCAATGCCGCCCCTAATCTCCAAATCCAGGGATTCCGGATCGAAGGCGCCGCAGCCGAAGCCCGGCCAGCGCATCGGCCTGTTGGGCGGCTCGTTCAATCCGGCGCACGACGGCCACGTCGAGATTTCCGAACTGGCGCTGGCCAAGCTCGGCCTCGACGAGGTGTGGTGGCTGGTCTCGCCGCAGAACCCGTTGAAATCGACCGCCGGCATGGCGCCGCTGGACGAACGCATGATGTCGGCGCGCCGCGCCACCCAGGACCTGCCGATCGTGGTTACCGACATCGAACGCGAACTCGGCACCCGCTACACCGTCGATACGCTCGAAGCGCTCTGCCAGCGCTATCCCGAGGTGCGTTTCGTCTGGCTGATGGGTGCCGACAACCTGTACCAGGTGCACCGCTGGCACGGCTGGTCACGAATCTTTCACACCGTCCCCGTTGCGGTTTTTGCGAGACCCACGTATTCTTTAAGGGCCGAGCAGGCAAGAGCCGCTCGGCGGTTCGCCAGATACCGGTTGCCGTCGTTCCGGGGCCGGCGCCTGGTGGATCAACGACCGCCCGCCTGGGTGTTGTTCAAACGGCCGCATAATCCACAATCGGCCACGCGACTTCGCCAAGGCGTCCGCCTGGGGGGCGTTCGCGTGCAACAGAGTTGAGCGACGAGGAAAGGAGCACAACGATACCAAACGCCGAGAAACTCCCATCGGTCGAGACCATTCTCGAGCTGGTGGAAAAAACTCTCGATGATGACAAGGCCGAGCAGATCGTTGTCATCGAACTCGCCGGCAAGACCGAAATCGCGGATTATCTGGTCATTGCCTCCGGAACGTCGCAGCGCCATGTCGGCGCCATGACGGATCATCTCCAGCGCAGATTGAAGGGCATGGGCCTCAAGGGGGTCCAAGTCGAAGGCACCGGTCAGTGTGACTGGGTGCTGATTGATGGTGGCGACGTGATCGTCCACCTGTTCCGCCCGGAAGTGCGCGAATTCTACAATCTGGAGAAGATCTGGACGACGCCCGCTGAGGCGCCGGCCATCGGGTCCACGGCTTAAGGGCGCGACCGCGCCCGAGCCGCAAAGGCACCCGTGAAGTTCGCTATCGTGGCCGTCGGCCGCTGGAAGAGCGGCCCGGAGAAGGCTCTTTACGAGCATTTCGCCGCACGCCTGAAGCCGAAACCCACCCTCACCGAAGTCGACGAGAAGAAGAAGCTGGCGCCGGACGAGCTCAAGCGCCGCGAGGCCGAACTGCTGCTCGCGCAAGTGCCGGCCGGCGCCAAAGTCATCGCGCTCGACGGCGGCGGCAAACCGCTCTCGAGCAAGGCGCTGGCGGAAAGGATCGGAACCTGGCGCGACGAGGGCGTGCGCGAGATCGCGTTGTTGATCGGCGGCGCCGACGGTCATGGCGAGGCGGTATTGGCGAAGGCGGACCTGACCTTATCGCTCGGCCCGCAGACCTGGCCGCACCTGATGGTCCGCGCCATGCTGGCCGAACAGATTTACCGAACTGAGAGCATTCTCGCCGGCCACCCCTATCACCGGGAGTGACCGGACAACCCGCTCACGTATGCCAGCCGCGTGCGCGCTGGAACAGATCCGTCACCCAATAGGCCTGGGCGCCGACGGCGGCGAGCGGCAGCAGAACCCAGTGCACATCGAACAGCACCAGGATCAGCACGATGACGCAGAAGTCGGCGCGGCTCAGCTTGTGGAAGATGAAAATCAGCCAGTCGAGAAAGTCTTCCGGCTTGCGCTCGCCCTTGGCGGTTTCCTCGCGGGTCTTGGCCTCGGGGTTACGCTTCGCCTTGGCATGCAGCACCAGATCGATGACGTAGTCGATGGTCGCGCCGGCGGTGGCGGCAAGACCGAGCCAGAGCCACAGAATCTCGCCCCTGGCCTCGGCGACGCCCCAGCCGAGACCGGCGAAGAAGGCGCCGTCAACTAGCCAGTCAGCGAGGTCGTCGAACTGGGCGCCCCATTCCGAAGACAACCCCTTCAAGCGCGCGATCTCGCCGTCGCAGTTGTCGAAGGTGTAGCTTATGATTAGCATCACGGCGCCCCAGAGAGCAGCCTGTTGAGTGCCGAGCGCGAGTGCGGCTGCGCAGCCGAGCCCCAAGGCCAATGATACCGCGGTGATCTGGTTAGGCGTCACCGGCAACTTGGCCAGCGCCAGCGTCAACGGATAGGAAAGATGGCGGGTCAGCGGCAGGAGTTGCTTCGGGCGATTGAGCTGGTAGCCGGTGTCGGCCATGCGCCAAGGCTCCTGAAAGTGGCTCGGAGGGAGGGCTCTACGGGGGTTCTGTAACCGTGCGCCCGGGTTGTTGCAAGCGGCGATGCGCGAAGGCCGGCAACGGAAAGTATGGCATTTGCCGGCGCCCCTCATTATGTAGAGGCCTGCTCGCAACGGAACCGCCATGAAGATCGCTTCTTACATCGGACTTGTCGTCGGCCTCGCGGTGATGACGGCGCTCATCGCCTGGCAGGGCGCGGGCGATATTCTCGCCTTGCTGGCGTCGACCGGGTGGGCGCTGTTGCTGGTGCCGTTGATCTGGGTGCCGTCCGCGCTGATGAACGCGCGCTGCTGGCAGATGCTGTTCCAGCCCGGTTTCGGGCCGACCTTCCGCCAGGCCTTCATGGCGCAATGGATGGGCCGCGCGGTGAACACGCTGCTGCCGGTCGCGTCCATCGGCGGCGAGGTGGTGAAAGCGCGCGTGCTGGTGCTCTGGGGTCTCAAGGCGGACCACGCCGGCGCCTCGGCGGTGGTCGACAAGACCATCCAGGCGCTGACCATCGTGGTCTGGGGCGCGCTCGGCTGCGTGCTGCTCTCGATCCTGGCGCTCGACGACACCCTCGCCATGTCGGTTCTGGCCGGCGGCGCTCTGGTCGGCGCCGGCATCGCCGGCTTCGTCATCGCCCAGCACGCCGGCATGTTCGGTTTCATGGCGAAATCGGCACATAAGGTGACGGGCGTGGAATTCTTTGGCGGCCTGGTCGACGCCGCCAGCGGCCTCGATCAGCGCGTGCGCGAGCTTTACCGGCTCAAGGGCCGGGTCGCGATGGCGACGACTTGGCGCCTGGTCGCGCTGGTGTCGCAGACCGGCGAGGTTTGGCTCGCCGCCTACCTGCTCGGCTTTCCGATCTCCATCGTCGAGGCGCTTTTGTTGAAAAGCCTGAGCTCGACACTCAGCGATTTCGCCTTCTTCGTACCCAACAGCTACGGCGTCCAGGAAGGCGCCTTCGTGGTGCTGGGCGGCTTGGTCGGCATCTCGCCGGAGGTCGCGCTGGCGATCTCGCTGGCGATCCGTATCCGCGAGCTGATCATCGACGTGCCGGGCCTCGCGCTCTGGCAGCATGCCGAGGGCCGGGCGTTTTTCCGCCGCCGCGCCACCGCCGCCGAGGAGCGCGCGGATTAACGGTTTTCTCATATTCGGGGCGTAGCTTCGGATTCCCGGCTTCGGCACGGAAAACATTGAATCTTCTGGCGTTGAGGGCTAGAGATAGGCGCCTGTTCGACAACCCGGGCCGGTGCAATCCCGACAATTCGGTTGTATTGATGCTGAGTAGCGTTTCATTCGCAGTTGCCGCCGTTTTCGCCGCCGCGTTCTCCTATATGGTACTCGCGGTGATCGGCGTCGTCCGCTTCGGCCGCGCGCTCGGCACGAAGCCGCAGCATTCCGGCCGCTGGGCGCCGGTGACGGTGCTGAAGCCGCTTTGCGGCGACGAGCCGGAACTCTACGAAAACCTGAAAAGCTTCTGCGAGCAGGATTATCCCTCCTATCAGGTCGTCTTTGGCGTGCGCGACGCGGCCGACCCGGCCATTGCCGTCGCCGAACGACTGATCGCCGAGTTTCCGGCCAAGGATCTGGCGCTGGTCGTCGACGAGCGCGTCATCGGCCGCAACCTCAAGGTCTCCAACCTAGCCAACATGATGCGGCGCGCGCGCCATGAGCTCATCATCGTCGCCGACAGCGACATGCGAGTCGGGCGCGGCTATCTCACCGCCGTTGCCGGTGTCTTCGACGATGCGCGCGTGGGGGCGGCGACCTGTCTCTATTCCGGTGCCGGTACCTCCAACCTGGCATCCCGGCTCGGCGCCATGTTCATCAACGACTGGTTCCTGCCGTCCGCCCTGATCCCGACCATGTTCGGCGAGCTCAAGTTCTGCTTCGGCGCGACCATGGCGGCGCGCCGAAGCGCCCTGAGGGAGATCGGCGGTTTCGAGGCGCTGGCCGACGTCCTGGCCGACGACTACATGCTCGGCCACCTGGTCTCGCAGCAAGGCCACAAGGTGGCGCTGGCGCCCTACGTGGTGGAGAACCGGGTGCACGAAGCCGGCCTGAAGGCGCTGTTCCGCCACGAGACCCGCTGGGCCCGTACCATCCGTTCGGTGCAGCCTGGCGGCTACGCGCTTTCCTTCGTGACCGAGGCGCTGGCGCTCTCTTTGCTCGCTGCCGCCGCGACCTATCATGCGACCCAGTCGGTACCGCTCGCCACCGTGCCGGTTGCCGCCACCCTGACGCTGCGCTGGACGCTGCACTTCGCCGCGCAACGCAAGCTCGCCGGCGGCCGCAGTTATTCGCCCTGGCTGATTCCGCTCCGCGACGCCTTCTCGCTCGCGGTCCGGGTCGGCAGTTTCTTCGGCCGCGGCGTCAGCTGGCGCGGACAGGAGATGACCGTCCACGCCGATAGCCGCCTCGATCCCCTGACCTCGCCGCGTCCCGCGCGGCCAGATGAACTGGAAGCCCCGCGATGAAAAAGACCTTGTTCCTGAGCCCGCCCTCCTACGAGGGCTTCGATGGCGGCGCCGGCTCGCGCTACCAGTGCAAGCGCGAGGTGCGTTCGTTCTGGTATCCGACCTGGCTGGCCCAGCTCGCCGCCCTGGTGCCGGACAGCACGCTGATCGACGGGCCCGCCGGCGGCTACACGCTGGCAGGGATCCTGCCCGAGGCGAACAAGCATGAGATCCTGATCATCTACACCTCGACGCCGACCTTCCGCAACGACGCCCAGGTCGCCGAGGCGATGAAGCGCGAGAACCCGAACCTGCTGATCGGTTTCTGCGGCGCCCACGTGGTGGTGCGCTGGAAAGAGACGCTGACCCAGTGCCCGTCCATCGACTTCGTCTGCGACAAGGAGTTCGACTTCACCGTCCAGGAAGTCTGCGAAGGCCGGCCGCTTAAGGATGTCGTCGGGCTCTACTACCGCGACGGCGACGAGATCGTCTACACCGGTCCCCGGCCGATCATCCACGACATGGATTCCCTTCCCTGGGTGACGCCGATCTACAAGAAATTCCTGCAGCCGAAGAACTACTACAACGGCTACATGCTGCATCCCTACATGTCGCTCTACACCGGTCGCGGCTGCAAGTCGCGCTGCACCTATTGCCTGTGGCCGCAGACCATCAGCGGGCACAACTACCGCACGCGCTCGGTCGAGAACATCGCCAAGGAAATCGCCTACGCCCGGGAAGCCTTCCCCGAGGTGAAGGAGTTTTTCTTCGACGACGACACGTTGACCGACAACCTCGAGCACGTCGAGGCGCTGGCCCGCGAGCTCGGTAAGATGGGCGTCACGTGGTCCTGCAACGCCAAGGCCAACGTGCCGCGCAAGACCCTCGAAGTGCTCAAGGCAAACGGGCTCCGGCTGCTGCTGGTCGGCTACGAATCGGGCAACCAGAAGATCCTCAACAACATGAAGAAGGGCGTGCGCCTCGACTTCGCGCGCCGCTTCACCCAGGACTGCCACGATCTCGGCATCGTCATCCACGGCTGCTTCATCATGGGCCTGCCGGGCGAAACCCAGGAAACCATCCAGGAGACCATTGCCTACGCCAAGGAGATCAACCCGCGCACCATCCAGGTGTCGCTGCCGGCGACCTACCCCGGCACCTTCCTCTACGACCAGGCGATCGAGAACGGCTGGCTGCAGACGCAGGAGGTCACCGAAGGGCTGGTCACCGACGACGGCACCCAGCACAGCGTGCTCAGCTACCCGCACCTGTCG
>JAYOXJ010000207.1:0-6908 GCA_038152725.1 Rhodospirillaceae bacterium | reverse complement strand
GCTTCTTCTCGGCGCTGCGCGCGCCGTCAGCCAAGGTGACCGTGAACTGGCGCCCGGTAAGTTTCTTGCCCGGTGCGTCTTCCAGGAGGTCGAGGCCATTGACTTCGATATCGATGGTCGCTAGGCGGCCGCCGTCGGAGAGTTTCACGCTCGGCTTAGCGTAGGCCAGCACCGGCGCGCCTTCGAGAAATGCGTCGGGCGCCTCGAACGGCAGATCGGCATGAGCTACCACGCGCAGGATTCCGTTACCGGCGGTCTTGGCGCCAAGCGCCGTGAGCCGCTCGATCGAGAGCCCGTGCGCCTTGCCGTCGCTCGGTACCTGGGCGGCATATTTGTCGATCAAGTGAGCGAAGGCGCTCGGCTGCGCGGCACCCGCCGGCAGTGCCAGTGCCAGCTTCGCCTCGTAAGGAATGCAGATGTCGTCGCAGGCGAGGTAGCGCACCCTGGCATGGACATCGAGGCCGGCGGCGGAGTCTTCGGCCCGCGCCGCGATCGGGAACACGACGCTGTTCTTGTAGCCCAGCGTTTCCAGACCCTGGACCGAGAACCGGTGCGGCACCGGCCACATGAACTCGGCGGCTTTCAGGTTGCGCGACCCCTGCCAGTCGATGCTCGGCGGAAAGCCGGCGTCGCCGGGGCTCCGCCAATAGACCTTCCAACCGGGCTTCATCTCGAACTCGAGCCCGAGCCGGGTTTCGTTGCCGGCGGTCGTGCTCGCCGAAACCAGTCGCAGCCGCATCTGGTCCGTTACCGACCATGCCGAGGCCGCCGAATCGCCGCTTGCCGCACCGGCCGGCATGGCTGCCAGTATCGATATCGTCGCGGCGAAGATGAGGCTGATCGGACGCATGGCGGGGGCGACTCCATGATTGCGCGGACCAGCCTTATATACGATGGATTTCCCGGATTTTCACGCGCTTGGCGAAACTTCACGTACAATTGAAAAAGCCAACCGGCACTTTTGGGCGCGGCGTGTAAAGTGGCCAAAATTTTGTGACGCAACCATCCTATGCCATAATCGGTTTGGTGCGGAGTTTGCCCCTTGCGGCGCTTCCGACGGCCGCATAGCTATAGTGGCGGAGGTCCTGGGACGATGGCAGAGATGGTCGGATCGGATAATCGCAGCACCAACCCGTATCTCGCGGGCCAGTTGCTGGTGGCCATGCCTGGCATGACCGATCCCCGCTTCGAAAAGACGGTGATCTACATGTGCGCCCACAACGCCGACGGTGCCATGGGCCTCGTGGTCAACCGGCCGATCGAATCGATGACCTTTCCCGAAATGCTCGAACAGCTCGGCATTCCCGGCGGTAACGACAGCAACGCCATTCGCGTATTGTTCGGCGGTCCGGTCGAACAGGCGCGCGGGTTCGTCCTGCATTCGCCCGATTACCTCCAGGACGCTTCCATGGTGGTCGACGACAAGGTGGCGCTGACCGCCACCATCGACATCCTGCGCGCCATCGCATCGGGCGCGGGGCCGCGCAATCGTCTGCTGGCGCTCGGCTACGCGGGTTGGGGGCCGGGCCAGCTCGATACGGAAATTCTCCACAACGGCTGGCTCAACGTCGGCGCAGATGACGAGTTGGTGTTCGGCGAGGATCTCGATGCCAAGTGGGAACGTGCCATGGCCAAGATCGGCGTCGATCCGCGCATGCTTTCCGACAACGCTGGCCACGCTTAACCGGCGTCAGTCTCTAAACCGATCAAGATTTAACCTTAGGCGCCCAGGCGCTGAGCGATGGCGTCGTGACCGGCGACGCCGGTGACGGGGCCCAACGCGGCCAGGGTGGGAGCCCCCTTGAACAGCCGATTGGCGACTCGGAGCACGGCCGCCTCGTCGACGGCCTCGACCTTGTCGACGATCTCGCCGGTTGGGATCGGGCGGCCGAACACTAGCATCTGCTGGGCCAACTGCTCGCAGCGGCTCGATGTGCTCTCCAACCCCATCAGCAGGCTCGCCTTCAATTGCGCGCGCGCGCGGGCGACCTCGTCGGCGCCGACCGAGGTGCGGATCTTGTCGATCTCGTCGAGCACCACGTCCATCAGTTCGGCCGCTTCCTCACCGCCGGTGCCGGCGTAGATGCCGAAGATGCCGGTATCCAGATAGCACGACAGGAAACTCGAAATCGCATAGGCGAGGCCGCGTTTCTCGCGCACCTCCTGGAACAGGCGCGACGACATGCCGCCGCCGAGTACGGCGGACAGAACGGCCGCGGTGTAATAGTCGTCGTCGGCGTAGGCGATGCCCTCGACGCCGAGCACCAGATGCACTTGTTCGAGTTCGCGCGCCTCGCGGTAGTCGCCACCCCGGTAGGTCGCCTGTTCGCGCGGTGCGTCGGCGTGGCCGGGCAGGTTGGTGAAATGAGTATCGGCCAAGGCGAGGAGTTCGGCGTGTTCGATCTTGCCGGCGGCGGCGACGACGAGTCTGGGTGCGCTATAGAGCGAGCGCATGTAGCCGAGCACCCGGTCGCGTGCCATCGATCCGACCACGTCGGGCCGGCCGAGCACGGGCCTTCCGATCGGTTGGCCCGGATAGGCGGCTTCCTGGAAGTGGTCGAAGACGATGTCGTCGGGCGTGTCGTGCGCCTGATGGATTTCCTGCAGGATGACGGCGCGTTCGCGCGCCAACTCCGTTTCGTCCATGGCCGAGTGCTGCAGGATGTCGCCCAGGATATCGACGGCGAGGCCGACGTCCTCCTTCAGGACCTTGGCATAGTAGGCGGTGTTCTCGCGCGACGTATAGGCGTTGAGATGGCCGCCGACGGCCTCGATTTCGGCGGCGATGGCATAGGCGTCGCGCCGTTCGGTGCCTTTGAAGGCCATGTGTTCGAGCAGGTGCGAGACGCCGTTGATGTCGGCGTGTTCGTCGCGCGCGCCGGCGTCGACCCAGACACCGACCGATACGGTCTCGACCGTCTCCATGCGGTCGCTGACCACACGGAGCCCGTTCTCAAGGGTGGAAACCTGGATGTTTCGAATGTCGTTCAAGGCCGTCCTCAGGCGGAGACGCGTTCGACGATGAAGGCGCGGAGCGCATCGAGATCGTTAGCCAGCACGTTGACGCGTTCGGGCCGTGTCATCAAGTCGGCCATGTGCGGCGGCAGTTTCGGACGGACGCCGGCAGCCTGCTCGACGGCGTCCGGGAACTTGGCCGGATGGGCCGTCGCCAGCACCACCATCGGTACGTTTGCGTTCTTTCGCCTGGCCCGCGCGGCGGCGAGGCCGACGGCGGAATGGGGGTCGAGCAATTGGCCGGAGCGCTTGTATTCGGTACCGATCAGGGCGCGGGTGGCGTCGTCGTCGAAACGCGCGCCGTCGAACTGGCGCTTGGCGGCGGCAAGAATATCCGCCGGCACGTCGAAGCGTCCCGAGGCGCGAAATGCGGCCAGCGTCTCCGCCACGCGCTTGCCGTCGCGGCCATAGAGTTCGAACAGCAGGCGTTCGAAGTTCGAAGACACCTGGATGTCCATGCTCGGGCTGATGGTCGGCATGACTTCCGTCATCTCCATGGCACCCGACGCGAAGAACCGGGTCAGGATGTCGTTGGCGTTGGAGCCGACCACGAACTGGTCGATGGGCAGGCCCATGCGGCCGGCCACGTAGCCGGCGAAGACGTTGCCGAAGTTGCCAGTCGGCACCGCGAAGGCGACCTTGCCCTCGGGCGCGCCCAATTTCAGCGCCGCCCAGAAATAGTAAACGACTTGCGCCATGACCCGGGCCCAGTTGATGGAGTTGACCGCCGACAGGCTGTAGCGGTCACGGAAAGCGAGATCGTTGAACAGGGCCTTCACGGCGTCCTGGCAATCGTCGAAGGTGCCTTCCATCGCGACGGTATGGATATTGGCGGCATCGACGGTCGTCATCTGGCGGCGCTGCACTTCGGAGACGCGGCCATGCGGGTAGAGGATGAAGGCGTCGATGTTGTCGCGGTTCTTGACCGCCTCGATGGCGGCCGAGCCGGTGTCGCCCGACGTGGCGCCGACGATGCAGATGCGCGTGCCGCGTTTGGCCAGCACGTGATCGAAGAGCGGCCCAAGGAACTGCATGGCGACGTCCTTGAACGCCAGCGTCGGTCCGTGAAACAGCTCTAGCAGATATTCGCCGCCGCCGATATCGACCAGCGGCGCCACTTCGTCTGTCTCGAAGTGGCTGTAGGCGTCGTCGATGATGGCGCCGAGGTCGTCTTCGGAAAGCGCCGTGCCGACGAACGGCTGCATCACCCGGAGCGCCAGCGCCTTGTAGCCGAGGCCCTTGAAACCGGCGATTTCCTTGGCCGAGAACGACGGCCAGGTTTCCGGCACATAGAGACCGCCGTCGCGGGCGAGTCCGGCAAGCAGCACTTCGTCGAAACCGAGGACCGGCGCCGTGCCGCGCGTGGATACGTATTTCACTCTGGACTCCCTAATCCGCCGCCATTTGCGCGGCGGCGCAGACTACCGCCCGCCGCCCATGGGAACAAGACCAGGGGAACAAGGGGCCGGTCACGGTCTTGGCCAAGTGCCGCTGAAAGGTTTCGCCAGCGCGCGCTCCACCAGTTCGAGGTGGTCCTGGCCATAGAACATGTCGCCACCGACGAAATAGGTCGGCGAGCCGAAGACCGAGCGTTCGATCGATTCCCGGGTGTTCGCCTCGTATGTGGCGCACGCCGCCGCGCCAGCCGCCCCGGCGAGTAGCGGCCCGGGTTCGAGGCCGACATTTCGGGCGAGGCGGGCGAGCGTATCCGCGTCGGCGAGATCGGCGTCGTCGCGCCAATGCGCTTCCAGCATGGCATGCGCCAGCGGACCGATATCGAGGCCCGCCTGAAGGCCCGCGATCAGTACGCAGTTGCTAAGCTCGATGTCGTTGTCGTGATGCGTCGGGCGGCCCTTCATGATGGCCACACCACGATATTCCGACCAGCGTTCGATCTCGCGTCCGAAGAAATAGGCCGCGCGCGCCGGTGTGCGGAACGCCTGGCGGCCGGGCGGGGGATAGACCGCGTCGATGACGCGCCTCAAATCCATGGGCTTATGGACGATGGTGGCGCCGGCGGCTTTCGCGATCTGCATCAGGCGCGCCGATCCGACATAGGCGAAGGCGGAGTGCGCGGAATAAAAGTATTCGATCGTCGCCATGGTCATGCCTCGAAAAGCGCGCGGCCGTCACTGATCACTCGGTTGCCGGCGTCGTCCATCACTTCGAAGAGCGTACCTCCGCCGGAATCGGCATGGCGCACGGTGATGGTGCCACCCGGAATGACCATGCCGCTGAAGCGGCAGGCGAAGCGCGTCAGCCGGAGCGGGTCGCCGGCGAGCGGCCCGGCGACGACCTCCTTCACCGCCAGCGCCAGAGTGCAGGTGCCGTGCAGGATGATGTCGGGCAGTCCCGATTTGAGCGCATAGGTGCGCTCGGTGTGGATCGGGTTCCAGATGTCGGCGCATTCGGTATAGAGGTGTGGCAATTCGTGGGCGATGGGCACGGCTTTTTCCGACCAGCCGCCTTTCGGTGTGAGCTCGGGCCAGGGCGGCGGCGCATCGACGACGGTATCGGCGCCGTCCAATTCGACGCCGCGGTAGATGGCGGTGGCATAGCTGGTAGCGATGCGATCGCCCCTATCGTCGACGACGTCGAGGCGGCTCACCGTCTTGGTGCCGGGCTTGATCCGTTCGGCCGAGACCAGCCTGCCGGTCAGGCGGAGCTTTTGGCCCGGCCGGTACGGCTTGAAGATCTGCGTATCCTGGCCGGCATGGACGACGCGTCGGCGTTCGCTTTCATCAAGGCCGAATTCCTCGGTCTCGCGGAGATCGCGCGATGCCGGCCATTCGACCGGGATCGCCATCATCGGCGGCGCGACGATGCCGCCGTCGCGCGCGTCGTCGAAATAGACATCCGCCGTTTCGCCCAGCCCGGCCGCATAGGCCAAAACCCGGCGCGTTGTCAGTTCGCTCTCGTAGGGGCCGATCTCAAAACCGACGGCGGCGGCGCGGACGGGCATGGCGGGAACCTCTCAGGATTTCAAGTGCCTGAACAGTCGGCGATCCGGCGCCGCCGTGCAACCGCATTGCACCAATAGCGGACGCGGCCTAGGCTCGGACCGATTTTGAAATTCGGGAGACTACGTCATGCGTGCCTGGGAGATCGTGTCCGATGGGGGTATCGACGCCCTCGATTTGAACGAGCGGCCGACGCCGGAACCAGGCCCTGGCGAGGTGCTGTTAAGGATCAAGGCTTCATCGATCAATTACCGCGACCTCTCGACCATCGAAGACCCGGTAAGCCGCGGCCTCAAGTATCCGATGGTGCCGAACTCCGACGGCGCCGGTGAGATCGCCGCCTTGGGTGCCGGCGTCACCGGTTTCAAGGTGGGCGAGCGCGTGGCGAGTTGCTTCTTCGCCGATTGGCCGGCCGGGCCGATCACGCCGGCCGCCATGGCATCCGCCTTGGGCGGTGCGCGGCCGGGCGTCCTCGCGGAATACGTGGTGCTGCCGGCAGGCGGCGTGGTGCGCGTACCCGATCATCTCTCGGACCGCGAAGTGGCGACGCTGCCCTGCGCGGCGTTGACCGCCTGGCATGCGCTGTCTGTGCCGGAACCCCTGCGTCCGGGCGAGCGCGTGCTGCTGCTCGGCACCGGCGGTGTCTCGGTATTCGCGCAGCAGTTCTGCAATGTCATGGGTGCCAGCACCATCGCGACATCTTCGAGCGACGACAAGCTCCAGCGCATGCGCGATCTCGGCGCCGCCGAGACCATCAATTACCGCACCACACCCGATTGGGAGAAAGCGGTGATCGATCTGACCGGCGGCCAAGGCGTCGACCGCGTCGTCGAGGTCGGCGGGCCGGGCACGCTGCAAAAATCCATCACCGCGGCCAAGGTCAGCGGCACCGTCGCCCTGATCGGCATCTTGACCGGTGGCAAGGGCCAGGTG
>JAYOXJ010000206.1:0-6916 GCA_038152725.1 Rhodospirillaceae bacterium | reverse complement strand
AGGGTGCCAACGCCAAGAACACCGTGATCGCCTATGAGCCGGTCTGGGCCATCGGCACCGGCAAAGTCGCCACGCCCGAGCAGGCGCAGGAAGTGCACGCCTTGATCCGCGCCGAACTGGCCAAGCGGCTCGGGCAGGCTGAAGCGGACAAGATGCGCATCCTCTACGGTGGTTCGATGAAGCCGGCCAATGCCAAGGAACTGCTGGCGTTGGCGGACGTGGACGGCGGCTTGATCGGAGGCGCCAGCCTCACCGTCGCCGATTTCATGGGCATCGCCGAGGCCGTCTAAACCCTGCCCAGAACTCGGCCAAACCGCTATGATGCTGGCATGGCCGACGATCCCGATTACGAAAGCCTGTTCAAAGGCAAACCCGGCAGCGTGCTCGGCGACCATCGCGCCGAACCCGGGGATTCCGTACCCAAGCCCACGCCAGAACGGGAAAAGCTTGTCGCGGCGAAGGAACGCTGGGCGGCGGAGAAGCGCGAGCCTCAGCTCAAACCGCGTCCGTGGCAGAAGGAAGGCCGGCGGCTGCCGCCCGGCCAGGAACTGACCCGCGACTTCCCGATCCTCGATCTCGGCCAACGGCCGTTGGTCGATCCGCGAGACTGGCGCTTAACGATTGCCGGGGCCGTAGAACGCCCGATCGACTGGAACTGGGACGCGTTCCAGGGCGCACGGCAGACGGAAGTCAAATGCGACATTCACTGCGTCACACAGTGGTCACGCTTCGACAATGTTTGGCAAGGTGTCGCCGGCAAGACGCTGATGGAGATCGTGCGGCCGCGCGCGGGCGCAAAATTCCTCGTCTTCCACAGCCACGACGGCTACACGACCAACCTGCCGATCGAGCGTTTCGTTGCCGACGACGCGCTCCTGGCCCATTCGTGGCAGGGCAAGCCGTTGGCGCGCGAGCACGGCGGTCCGGTCCGCGCCGTCGTCGCCAGCCTGTATTTCTGGAAGAGCGCGAAGTGGGTCTCAAGCACATCGCCGTATTCGATCGCGACGCCCCCGGTTTCTGGGAGACGCGCGGCTACCACAACGAAGGCGACCCTTGGAAGCAGCAGCGCTACGGCTGACCGGCGCTGCTCATCTTTCTGCCGGCTCGGCAATATCGAAGACCTCGGTCACCGCCAATGTGGCGATGTCGGCGAATTTGGTCTGGGTGATGTCGGCGGTATCGATCAGATTGGAGACGCGCGAGAAGGTCTTCTGCACCACTACGGGGCCCTCTTCGGTGGCGCGGCGGATACCGTATTGCACCCGTTCGCGCTCGCTCGCCGCGAGTTTGCCGATCAGGCTCTTGGTCGACCAGATTTCGCCGTCCCGGGCCAGATCGCTCAGCCGTGCCGCCATGTTGATCGTGTCGCCGAGGACAGTGAACTCGACATGGGTCGGCGTCTGGAAGGTGCCGAACCATTCCTGGCCCTCGTGGATGCCGATATTGAGGATCAGCTCGTTCAGCCAGTTCTTGTCGCCGCGCCAGCGCTTCGAGATTTCGGCGATCTCGGCGCGCATGGCACGCGCGCAGCTCAGCGCATTGAGGAGATAGTTGGAGTCCGGCTGCGGGAAGAAGTAACTGACCATGCCGTCACCGACGTGCTTGCCGTGAGTGCCGAAGTGGCGGCGCAGGATCGGCTCCATGGCGCCCCAGATTTCGTTGACCAGCAGGAAGTATTCCTCCGGCGGCAGCTCCGCGCAGATGCGGACCGAGTTCTGCAGGTCGGCGACCAGTACCGCCAGGTCGGTGAGGTAGGGACGGCGTTTCTTCAAGAGGTCGCGGATGACGATGTCGCGCCTGGCCAGCAGGCTCATTAATTCCTCGCCGGCATCGTCCATCGGCGAGTAGGCAAAGAAAATGCCTTCGCGGAAGAACGACGCATGGACCGCGTACCAGCGTTCCGGCTCGCCCCGCGGCGCCAGGTTGATTTGGGTATGCACCAGCATACCGCCCGATTGCGCCGGCGTCTCGTCGTAGACGCGGGCGAGCAACTCGGTGTGGCGGAAATCACCGTCGAAACCGTCCATGTCCATCAGGCCGGAACGGGCGAGGCGGCGTTTGGCGATGGCGACGTGGAAGCGGAGGAATTCCTCGAAACCGTCGGCTCCGGCAATGACCGGCGCGGCGAGGGCCATGTTGAAGAACTTGCGTTCGGTGATCTCATTGGAGATATCGGGGCCGTGATTGAACAGTTCCGCGAAAGCGGCGTCGTTGGCCCATTCAAGTTCGAACCGTCCGTTGACCATGTAAGCCGGGCCGTCGATCTGGTCGATGGTCAGGCGCATACCCTGCCAAGGCGCGTTGGCCGGCGTGGCGAGAGGCGGCGGCGCCTCCGTGGCCATTGGCGCCGTCGCCAGCGGAACTTCCTCGGCGGCCTTCTGCGGGCCGATCATCGAGACGATTCTGGTCATCGAATTTCCCTCCTTTTTTAGTTCTTTCACCCGTTCCATAACGTCGAGCGCCGACGCCGGGAAATACCCGATGCGCGGCGTAGTGCCGACCGATGACGACTTGCTCGCGGTGAGCGGCCGCGGCAACAGGCCCATTCGGATGTAATTGTTGAGGGTGGCGCGCGAGATTCCGGCTACTGCCATGATCTCCTTGCTGGTCACCAACTCCTGTCGTGCGGTCGTCATTCTACGAATTCCCTGGACAGGTAATGGAACCGTGTTAGACCTCTTTTAGACACGTGTAAACAATTTCTTAAGTATACTGTAAGGTTTGTGAGCAGAAATTAAGTGTGAAAAAACAATGAAATAAATATGTAAATGCTAAATATAGTGCTTGGTTTGACTCAAGGATTCGATATTTAGACAATTGACTCTTTAATTGTCCAGCTAGCTTCCGAGACTCGCATGCGTTGCAATCCGACTCCACGAAGATTGCATCTGTCGGCGCCCGCCGGCTTCGCTATAATCCGGCCATGCGCACTTTCATGATCGCCGCCGCCATCGCCCTTTCGACCTTCGTCGTGCCCGTCCGCGCCGACGCCTGCGGGCCACGAGTCGAGATTGAATTCCAGGAGTACGACGGCGGTGATCTGTTCAAGATCACCAACAAGAGCCAGGAGCCCTGGTCGGTTGCGGGCTTGGTGTTGTCGCTGATGGATACGCGCGGCAGGGTCGTTTTCGATACCGCCGATGGCGGCGCCGGCACGTCCATGCACTATCCCTTCCATCCGCTTTCCGCCAACGTCGGTTTCATCGGCGCGACACCGGTCGGCGACGGCGACAAGGCGCTCGCCCTCAAGTTCTCCGACTTCGGCCCCGGCAAGACCTTCATGTTCACCGTCGACGTGGACGCCAAGTCCGCGAACGGCATCGACCTGCCGATGGTCAACGACGCCGACATGGAAGGCGCCACCGGCGAGGCCGAGATGGTCAAGGGCGCCGACAAGGCCCGAGCCAAGGGCACCTTTGGCCGCGAGGGCAAAGCGGTGATCGGCGAGGGCGGACTCTGCGCATGACCATTGAGGTGCGTCCGCTCGAGGGCGGTATCGGCGCCGAGGTGCTTGGCGTCGACCTGAAATCCGTCGATGAAGCGGCCCGCGAAACCATTTACCGCGCCTTTCTCGACCATCCGGTGATCGCGATCCGTGGTCAGGACGGCCTCTCGACCGCCGACGTTCTGGCGGCGAGCCGCATTCTCGGCCCCGATTTGGAATCGCATCTCTTCACCCGCTACCACCACCCGGACGAGCCCCTGGTGATGGTGCTCTCCAACCGCGTCGACGATGGCGGCAAGGAGAAGGGGCTGAAGGACGCCGGCTCGTTCTGGCATTCGGACGTCTCGTATAAAGAAATTCCGGCCAAGGCGACGCTGCTTTATGCGCTCGAGGTGCCGGACGAAGGCGGCGACACGCTATTCTGCGACATGGCCAAGGCCTACGACGGGCTCTCGGCGGGAATGAAGACCCGCCTCGAAGGGCTTAGGGCCGTTCACAATTACGCCCACACGCCCCGTGAAATTTTCCGCTCGGGCGAGGTCAAGCCGCCGCCCGACTGCTTCCATCCGGTGATCCGCACCAACCCGGAAACCGGGCGCAAGGCGATCTACATCAACCCGTCATACACGGTCCGCATCGAGGGCATGAGCGACGACGCCAGCGAAGCCCTCAAGGCGGAAATCTACGCGCACTGCCTCAAGGACGCGTATTGCGCGCGCTATAAGTGGCGGGCCGGCGACGTCGTCGCCTGGGACAACGGCTCTTCGATGCACGCGGCAACGACCGACAAGCTCGATGCGTCGAAGCACCGCACGCTCTGGCGCACGATTGTCTCGGGCGACGCTAGGCCGCAGTAGGTCGTCAGCGTTTCTCGAACTGCTTGTCGCCGAACATGATGCGGCGGGTTTCCTCGTCGATGGGCTTGTTCGGGTCGCGGCGGCGCTCTGCCAGCACTTGCATGCCCTTGGCCACCGCCGGACGTGCGCCGACCAGGTCGAGCCAGCGCTTCAGGTTCGGCAGCTCCTCTAAGTCTTGGCCGCGCCGCTGCGGGTTCAAGGCCCAGGGGTAGGTGGCGATGTCTGCGATGGTGTATTCGTCGCCGGCCAGGTACTCGGCCTCGCTCAAGCGCTTGTCGAGCACGCGGTAGAGCCGGCCGGCCTCGTTGGTGTAGCGGTTGATGGCGTATTCGACTTTGGCGTCGGCGTAGCTGCGGAAGTGGTGCGCCTGGCCGAACATCGGGCCGACGCCGCCCATCTGGAACATCAGCCACTGCAGGGTGACATAGTGCTTGGCCGGATCCTTAGGCAGGAACTTGCCGGTCTTGTCGGCGAGGTAGATCAGGATGGCGCCCGACTCGAACAGCGCGTAGCGCTTGCCGCCGGGACCGTCGGTGTCGACGATGGCCGGGATGCGGTGGTTCGGGTTCAGTGCCAGGAAACCCGGCTCGAACTGCTCGCCCTTGTGGATGTCGACGGGGATGATTTTGTGCTCGAGGCCGGTTTCCTCCAGCATGATGTGCAACTTGTGGCCGTTCGGGGTCGGCCAGGTATAGGCCTCGATCATGGTCTCTCCTGTCAGCGCTGCGTTCGCGTTGTCGATTGCTCGTTGGGGAAGTAAGGTGAGACGGCTGGGCGCTTGGCACAACCCCTTGCGCGTTCACATATCCGCGTCTCGCGGTTCACATATGCGTGTGACCGGGCCGAGCGCTAGGCAAAGGAAAAGAACGGTATGACGAAACCGCTCCTTCATCTGGTTTTCGGCGGCGAGGTATCGGACCCACAAGGTACCGATTTCGTCGACGTAGATAATCTCGACATCGTCGGCATCTATCCCAACTACGCCGCCGCGCTGGCCGCCTGGCGCGGCGCCAGCCAAAAGCACGTCGACAACGCGGCGATGAAGTATGTCATCGTCCACATGCACAAGCTGATGGAACCCGACCACGAATAAGGGGATGCGCGCTTTGCGGCGCGTCGATAAGGGAAAACCGGCTTACTTCTCGCCGCTGCCGTCGTCGGCGCTGGCGTCGCCTTCGAGGCGATTGCCGTCGTGCTGCGATTCTAGTCGGGCGCGTTCGTATTCGAGCCTGCGCTGTTCGGCCTTTTCGCGGCCGAAACGCGCCCGGTTCTCGCTGGCGGCGCGGGTTTTCTCCAGCTTTTGCTTGGCTTTTCGATAGGCCTTGAGGTTGACGATTTCCGCCGTCATTCCTGCGTTTCCCTCCATTAAACCCAGCTTGAGAACGTTAGCGCAGCATGGGCGGGCTGGAAAGACCGCTTTGTCAAATTTCCGTCGCGGATTTCACGACAGTTCGGCAAGCGCCAGATCGAACACGTCGGCGAACATTTCCGCCGTCAGCCGCCCGGTATTGGTGTTGTAGCGCGAGCAATGGTAGCTGTCCGCCAGCACCGGCCCACCCGGAAGCCGGTGCAACGCGCCGTGGCCGAACTTGTAGGCGCTTTTGCGCTCGCCCAGCGCCGCCAGCACGGCGCCGTGGGCGAGGCCGCCCAACACGAGAACGACCTTGAGATTGGCCATGGCGGCGATCTCGCGGACGAGAAAATCGCGGCAGGCCGCCACTTCTTGGCCGACCGGCTTGTTCTCCGGCGGCACGCATCTGACGGCATTGGTGATGCGGCAATCGACGAGTTCGAGCCCGTCTTCGGCGGTGGCGCCATAGCTGCCCCGCGCCAGACCCTTGTCCTTGAGCGTCGCGTAGAGGAGATCGCCGGCATAGTCGCCGGTGAACGGCCGCCCGGTCAGGTTCGCCCCCTTGAGGCCGGGTGCGAGGCCGACGATCAGGAGCCTCGCCGAGAGCGGCCCGAAGGCCGGCACCGGCGCGTTGTGCCAATCCGGGTGGCCGGCGCGCTGTGCCATGCGGAAATCAAGCAGCCGGGGGCAGCGCGCGCAGTCGCGCCCAGGGTCTCGGAAACCGTCGGATGCAGGCCGGGGCACGGGCGGAGGCCGCTCAGGCGGACTCGGCTTCGTCGTAATCGTCGTCGTCGTGTAAATCGTTGTTGTTGCGGTGGTCCTGGCCGCCGTGGCTGGACTCGCGCGCGATCGACGAGCGCAAATCGTCGAGTTCGATGAAGATATCGGCCTGTCTGCGCAATTCGTCGGCAACCATCGGCGGCTGCGAACGCACCGTGGAAACCACGCTGACGCGGAGCCCCTTGCGCTGCACCGCCTCGACCAATCGGCGGAAATCGCCGTCGCCGGAGAAGATCACCACGTGATCGAGGTGTTCGGACATCTCCAGCACGTCGATGGCGAGCTCGATGTCCATGTTGCCCTTGATCTTGCGCCGGCCGGTCGAGTCGGTGAACTCCTTGGTCGGCTTGGTCACCATGGTGTAGCCGTTGTAATCGAGCCAATCGACCAGTGGGCGAATCGGCGAATACTCCTGGTCCTCGACCAGCGCCGTGTAATAGAAGGCGCGCACCAGATGACCTTTGGCTGCGAACACCTCCAAGA
>JAYOXJ010000205.1:822-6950 GCA_038152725.1 Rhodospirillaceae bacterium | reverse complement strand
GATCGCGCAGCCGATCTCGCCGGCCGACACGGTCAGGAGCGCGATCCTGCTGCGTGCCGTGCTGCCGCGACTCGAGGGCGACGCTCGGGTGCTCGGCGAGCGGCTGGCCGAATTGGCCGAGGCGCGGCGCGAGGCCGAGGCGAGCCGCACCGAATTGGACGACGAGCTCGGCAAGCTCGAGGGCCAGCGCAACGTCTTGAAGTCTTTGCTCGGGCGGAAATCCAGATTGCGCCGCCGCACCGTCCAGGAAACCACCGAAGCGGGGCGCGAAACCGCGCAATTGGCTCGCCAAGCGGCCAGCCTGCAGGACCTCGTAGTGCGGCTCAACGAGTTGCAGGCGGAACAGAAGCGCCGCCAGGACGCCGCCCAGGCCGCGGCCCAGGCAGGTGCCTCCGCTCAGTCAGGGGGCCGTCCCGCGGTGACGGCCCGCCTTCCGGCGCCATCCTTGGCGGCACCCAAGGGTTTCACCGGAAAACCCTTCGACGAGGCCAAGGGGCAGTTGCCGTTTCCGGTCATCGGCCGGGTCGTAGCCCGTTACGGCCAGATCATTAACTCGGGACGCGCTCACAAAGGCTTGACCATGGAAACCGCTGGCGGAGCCCAGGTTATCGCCCCATATGAGGGAAAAGTCGTATTTTCCGGCCCGTTTCGCGGCTATGGCCAACTCTTGATCATAGAACACACGGGCGGATATCATACGTTACTCGCCGGCATGGCGCGCATAGACGCCACCGTCGGACAATGGCTGTTGGTCGGTGAACCGGTGGGGATCATGGGCCAGGCCAGGAAGATCAGCGTTGACGGGCGCGATAGCGTCCAAAGACTGGCGCTGTACGTCGAATTTCGTCGCAAAGGACAGCCCATCGACCCCTTGGCATGGCTGGCCGCACGCAAAGGTAAGGTAAGCGGATGAAAACCACTCGAAAGCTGGCGATGACCTTCATCGCCGTCATAACCCTGTCCCTGTCTTCACCGTTCGCGCTCAGGGCGGCGGAAACGCCCAAGAACAGTGCCGAAACCTATCGGCTGCTCAACCTGTTCGGCGATGTGTTCGAGCGCGTGCGCGCCGAATACGTGGAAAAACCCACCGACGAGGAACTGATCGAGGCGGCCATCACCGGCATGCTGACGGCACTCGATCCGCATTCCAGTTTCATGAACGCCAAGAACTTCCGCGACATGCAGGTCAATACCCGCGGCGAGTTCGGCGGTCTCGGCATCCAGGTCACCATGGAGGCCGGTTTCGTCAAGGTGATCTCGCCCATCGACGACACGCCCGCGTTCCGCGCCGGCGTAGAAGCCGGCGACTTCATCACCCATCTCGACGGCAAGTCCGTGCAGGGCCTGACGCTGTCACAGGCGGTCGACCGCATGCGTGGCAAGGTCGGCTCGGACATCAAGCTCACCATCCGCCGCCAGGGCGTGGCCGAGCCGTTCGACGTCTCGATCACCCGCGCGGTCATCAAGATCACCTCGGTGCGCTCGCGCGTCGAGAAGAACGTCGGCTACGTGCGTATCACGTCGTTTAACGAGCAGACCGACAAGGGTCTGGAAAAGGCCATGGCCAAGTTCGACGGCGAACTCGGCGACAAGATGATCGGCGTGGTTCTCGATCTCCGCAACAACCCGGGCGGGCTCCTGGATCAGGCGGTCAAGGTTTCCGATGCCTTCCTCGATCGCGGCGAGATCGTCTCGACGCGCTCGCGACAGGCCGAGGATACCCAGCGCTACAATGCGACACCGGGCGATCTGGCGCACGGCAAGCCGGTCGTCGTGCTGATCAACGGCGGGTCGGCTTCGGCGTCGGAAATCGTTGCCGGCGCGCTGCAGGATCATCGCCGCGCCATCGTCATGGGCACGAAGTCGTTCGGCAAGGGCTCGGTGCAGACCATCATGCCGCTTTCCGGCCACGGTGCCATGCGCCTGACGACGGCCCGCTACTACACGCCGTCCGGCCGTTCGATCCAGGCCAAGGGTATCGACCCCGACATCCTAGTCGAGCCGGCCAAGGTCGAGAAGCTGACTGCGCCCAGGCGCACCCGTGAAGCCGACCTGATCGGCGCGCTCGACAATCCCGAGAACCCGGCCAAGGAAGAGGGCGATAAGGCACCCGCAACGGCGCCTGCCGCCAAGCCGGAAGGAGCACCGAAGCCGGACACCGACAATAAGGCCCCCGAGCCGGGTGCCGACAAGAAGGCGCCGGCGGACGGCGAAAAGGCTGCCGCCGCGAAGGCCCAGGAAGACTACCAGTTGGCACGCGCGATCGATCTGCTGCGTGGCCTCTCGCTCTATTCGGAGGCCCTGAGCAAGCGGACCAACTGAGCCGGATGACGACGGACCGAGAGGGGACTGCCGTTTGAAGTTCCTGAAAAAACTGTTCAAGCGCTCTTCCGACGACGAGGACGAGGATCTCGACGACGACTTCGATTTCGAAGACGACGATGAGCCCAGTACGGTCGTCATCATGGACGATGACGACGACGAGGAGCGCGGCACCGGCGACGATTCGCTCAGCATCCAGGAGAAGCAGCTCACGGCCCTCGAAGCGCAGATGGCCGAGGACGACGATTCGCTGTTCGGCACCGGCAGTCAGGTCGAGGGCGGCGGCGACGACGGACCGGTCGGCAAGCCCGACGAGTACGCGGTCGAAGTCGACGACGGCGAACTCGACTACGACGACGAGTACGACGAAGACGAGGACGGCGAGCACAAGGGCGGCAAGAAGAAGCTGATGTTCATTGCCGCGGCGGCGGCGGTGCTTGTTCTCGGCATCGCCGGCGGCGCCGCGTTCTGGTTTATGGGCTCGACCACCAAGCAGGCCGAGATCAAGATTCCCGAGGGCGCCATTCAGATGGCGCTACCGCCAAAAGCCGGTTCGCTGAACGCGGTCGATGCGGAGGCGAGCGACCGTCCGCCGACGCCGGCGCAGCAGCCCGGCGAGGCGGCACCCCAGCAGGCGGGTGCCGGCCAGGGCGGCGAGAATGCCGCGCAGGCGCCGGCCACCGGGGGCGAGGCCAAGCCCGGGGTGCTGACCATGCCGACGGCCGGCGGCGATTCCCTCAACGCTCTGGCGGGTGCGACCAGTGGCGTCCAGGGTCTGATCCTGCCGTCGGTGACGGCGGCGTCCTATGGCCGCGTCGAGGACCAGCAGCGCAGCGTGCCGCTGGCGGCGGCCCCCGACAAAGGTCTGCTCGAGAAGATCGATGGCGTCGACAAGCCGCTTCCCAAGATCGACAACCGCGGCCGCAAGCCGTGGGAGGTCTATTCCCGGCCGCTGACCGGCAACGAACAGGGCCAGCACGTCGGCCTGATGATCACCGGCCTGGGTCTGAGCCGTGCCGCGACCATCGCCGCCATCCGCAAGCTGCCGGCGGAAGTGAGCCTGGTGTTCGAACCCTATGCGCCCGATCTGGAGGACTGGCTGTTGCGTGCCCGGCTCTCCGGCCACGAGGTGTTCGTCGCGCTACCGATGGAGAGCGGCAAGTTCCCGAACGAGGATCCGGGCCCGCTGGCGCTGACCACGACGGTCCAAGTCGCGGAGAACCTGAAGCGGCTGCGTGCCGTGCTTGCCAGTTTCGGCGGCTACGTCGGTGTGGTGTCGACCATGGGCTCCAAGTTCTCCACCGCCGACGGGCAGTTGAAGCCGATGCTGCAGGAGATCAAGAGCCGGGGGTTGATGTTCGTCGATGCGACGCGCGGTTCCAAGTCGTCGGCGCCGACGCTGGCTGCCGAGATCGACTTGCCGGTGGTGAAGAACAACGTGCTTCTCGACGAGCCGCCGGCGTCCGGCACCATTCAACGCAACCTACGCAACCTCGAGAGTTTCGTTTCCAAGAACTCGACTGCCATCGCCATGGCGCGCCCCTATCCGGTCAGCATTCATCAGATCCAGGCGTGGATTGCCACGCTGGCGGAGAAAAAGATGGTGCTGGTGCCGGTGTCGTCGCTGGTCGGAAAGCAATTCATCGAATGACAAAGCCAAATGAAACCGCGGCTCCGGCGCAGCGCCAGAGCCGGCTTCCCTATCGCCTTGGCGTCGGCGGCGCGGTCTTCAACGCCGGCGGCCAGGTGTGGATCGGCCGGCGCGTCTGCAAACCGGGCCAGGAGATCGAACATTATTGGCAGATGCCGCAAGGCGGCATCGACGAGGGCGAGGATCCGGCCGTGGCGATCGTGCGCGAGATCGCCGAGGAAACCGGCACCGACAAGGTCGAAATCCTCGACGAAACCGACGACTGGCTGGTCTACGACCTTCCCGACCATCTGATCGGCGTCGCATGGGGCGGCAAGTACCGCGGCCAACGCCAGAAATGGTTTGCGCTGCGGTTCACCGGCATCGATGCCGATTTCGACCTGGAAGGTCACGCCAAGCCGGAATTCTCGGACTGGCGCTGGATCGAACTGGACCAGCTGCCGGCGCTGATCGTGCCGTTCAAGCAGAACCTCTACCATCAAGTGGTCTCGGCGTTCGCCGATTGGCCCTCCAACATAAGGAACGAACGCTCTTGATCTATCTTCAAGTTGTCGCCGGTTTCGTGTTGCTGATCGGCGCCGCGGAATTGATGGTTCGCGGTGCGGTCATGTTGGCCGAGCGTTTCGGCGTATCGCCGCTGGTGATCGGCATGACGGTGGTCGCCATCGGCACCTCGGCGCCGGAACTGGTGGTCAGCGTTCGTGCCGGTCTGCAAGGCGCGCCGGGCCTGGCCGTCGGCAACGTGGTTGGCTCCAACATCGCCAACGTACTGCTGATTCTCGGCGCGGCGGCGCTGATATCGCCGTTCCAACGTTCGGAGACCAGCCTCAAGCGCGACAGCGTCATGCTGATCGGCGGCACGCTGCTGTTCATTGTGTTGGCGCTCAGGGGTTCGCTCGACATCTATGCCGGCGGCGCGTTGCTGGTTGGCCTCTTCGCGTTCCTGGGGCTTAGCTATTGGCGCGACAGCCACGATACCGGCGGTGAGGAAGAGGCGGAGGAATCGCTCAAGGAATTCGAGGGCTGGCCGAAGTCACTGGGTGGCGAGATCGTCGCCGTACTCGCCGGTTTGATTGGGCTTGCCGCCGGTGCCGAGATCCTGATCTCGGGCGGGGTCCAGATCGCGCGCGCATGGGGCGTGTCGGAGGAAGTCATCGGGCTCACGCTGTTCGCCTTCGGCACCTCGCTGCCGGAATTGGCGGCGACGGTGGTGGCGGCCTGGCGCGGTCACGACGAGGTCGGCATCGGCAACGTGCTCGGTTCCAACCTTTTCAACATCCTCGGCGTCGCCGGTTTCACCGCCTTGCTGGTGCCGCTGCCGATCTCGGCGAATATCCTCGGGTTCGACATGTGGGTGATGCTGGCGGCGGCCCTGGTGATGGTGCCGCTGGTGGCGCTGGGTTGGCGTCTGCCGCGCCTCGCCGGCGCCGGCATGGTCGCGGCCTATCTCGGCTACATCTGGCTGCAGGCGCGCGGCGTCGAGCGCATCATCGGGTAGTGCCACACCTTGCCTAGCTCCTGCCCATCCCGCATTCTCTTGCCATGACCGGAACGGCAAAAGGTGTGGCCTTGGTGACCGGCGCCGCGAGGCGCGTCGGCAGGGCCATCGCGTTGGCGTTGGCGGCGGCCGGATGGGATGTGGTCGTGCATTTCCGCACCGCCGACGAAGACGCCGATAGTCTGGTCCGGGAGATCGAGGCGCTCGGCCGGCGCGCCGCTGCGCTCGGCGCCGATCTCAGCGCCGAGGCCGAAACCGCGTCGCTGATGGCGCGTGCCGGCGCGGCGCTCGGGCCGATCACCTGCCTCGTCAATAACGCGTCGACCTTCGAAAGCGATACCGTGGCGACGGCGACGCGCGCCAGTTGGGACACCCACATGGAGGTCAACCTGCGCGCACCCTTCGTGCTGGCGCAGGCGTTCCAGGCGCAACTCCCCGACGGCGCCGACGGCGCCATCATCAACATCATCGATCAACGGGTGTGGAACCTGACCCCCGACTTCACCACCTATACCTTGAGCAAGGCGGGGCTCTGGGGGCTGACGCAGATTCTGGCGCGGGCCATGGCGCCCAGGGTCCGGGTCAACGGTATCGGCCCGGGGCCGACGCTGCAGAGCGTGCATCAGAGCGCGGACGATTTCGCCGAGGACTGGACCG
>JAYOXJ010000205.1:0-812 GCA_038152725.1 Rhodospirillaceae bacterium | reverse complement strand
CGTCAGGTCCAACCCGAGGATATCTGCCGCGCCGTGGTGTTCATTCTCGAATCGCCGGCGGTCACCGGTCAAATGATCGCCGTCGACGCAGGCCAGCATATGGGCATGCGTTGATTGATGCTGGCGAAAACGAGGCTATCGGGATAGATGTAACCCGCCCGTCCCGGGCTTTTTCGGGAACAGGGCCCGGCCAGGAAGGAAACGACGCAATGGATGCGGAGCGAAAATTTCCGGACAACGTGGCGCCGCTCAGGATTGCCGATGCGCGGAATTCGCTCCGCCACGTGTTCATCCGCGACCTCGTCCTCAGTTGCTCCATCGGCGTGCACGCCCATGAGAAGAACGGACCGCAGCGTGTCCGCGTCAATCTCGACCTCGCCGTGCGCGAGGGAGAGCGGCCGATCAACGACGATATCCGCAACGTCATCTGCTACGAGGAAATGGCCGACGGTATCCAGCGCATCATCGACGCCGGTCACGTTAACCTGGTCGAGACCCTGGCCGACCGCATCGCCGAAATGGCGCTTGCCGACGGGCGCGTGCGCACCGCGCGGGTGCGCGTCGAGAAGCTCGATATTCTGGACAATGCGGCAAGCGTCGGTGTCGAAATCGAAAGGAATAACCAAGTATAAAACGAATCGCTGCTTGGTTTGACTTGAACAATCCTGTTATTCGCCAACCGGCCGGCCCACGGACACTTTTGCACAACCGCATATTCGTGGCGTATCCATGGAGAAATAATTTCGGCAATTTTTCAAAGGGGCTGAAGTAGCTAAGAGCCTATAGGGGTTCTACAATGGCTACGATGTACG
>JAYOXJ010000204.1:6690-6956 GCA_038152725.1 Rhodospirillaceae bacterium | reverse complement strand
GATCATCCAGGTCAAGAAGCGCAGCCAGATCGACGAAGGCTGGCAGCGCAACTTCATGGCGGCGATCCTCGCCACGTCGCAGGGCGCGCGCCTCGTGATCGCGGCGTCGGAAGACACCGACATCTACGACATGGACGACATCATGTGGTGCCTCACCACCCGGGTGAACCCGCATACCGACATCCTCAACCCGCTTCCCGGGGGACGCGGCCAGACTTTCATGCCGGCCGAACGGATGACGGCGGGCAATGCCGAATGGACTGCGT
>JAYOXJ010000204.1:5336-6680 GCA_038152725.1 Rhodospirillaceae bacterium | reverse complement strand
CCGAAATACCCGGTCCACAAGGTCAACCCGAAGGACTGGTTCTCGGACGCGGACATCAAGAACATGAGCGACCGCATGCACGGCTGGGTGAAATCGCTGGCCAAATACGGGCGGTAAAGCGCACCATCCTAAAATCAAACGGTGCAAGGGCGGGTTTCGAACCCGCCCTTTTCCTTTAGCGCCTAAATTCCGTCTTCGCGCTTCTTGATGTCGTCGATATCGAACACGTGCTTCATGGCGCTGCGCGTGAAGATATTGATCTTCGGATCGTAGACCGACGTATCGTCGAGCGTGCCGACCGACAGCACGTAAAGATCCGGCCAGGAGTCGGACCGGCACAGCACGCCGGAGCCGCAATTGGGACAGAAGCCGCGTTCCATGATCGAGCCCTTGTCGGTCTCGGTACCGTACCATTTGAGCTCGCCCTTAAGGTCAGTTTCCGCCTTCGCCACCATCATCGAAGACGCGAACGCGGTGCCGGTATAGCGCTGGCAGTCGCGGCAGTGGCACAGCCCCTCATAGATGGATTTCTCCGGTATCACGACCTCATAGGTGACATCACCACAAAGGCATTGTCCTGTCGCTTTTGTCGTCATGGCTTTCTCCATAAACTCAATTGTCACCCCGGCCTTGAGCCGGGGTCCAGAAAACTGGATCACGCATTAAGATCGTCGAACAGATCGCGCCAATCCGGATTAACCTTTTCGATGAGTTCCAACTTCCATGGCCGCTTCCAACGTTTTATCCGCTTTTCCCTTGCGATCGCTTCGCGGACATCCTCGTGGGATTCGAAATAAACGAGCCGGTTAATGCCGTATCGCCGAGTGAAATTGGCTCCAGCACTCTCACGATGTTCATTGGTCCGCCGCGCCATATCGTTCGTAACACCCGTATACAACGTTCCGTTCCGTTTGTTGGCCAAGATGTAGACGTAGTAAGCCATAACGGAACCTAGTTCAAAAACTGGACCCCGGCTCAAGGCCGGGGTGACAGTGGATTTAGTTGGAACGTGAATCATAAAGGAGAACGACAGTTATTCATCCCGAATACACAGCCTAACGCCCAAGAAACACTTCCGACTATTAGGATTGTAACGGGTCAAGCGAGAAACATTGCGAAGAACAATGCTGATTTTCCGAAACCTTTGGAATTGAGAAGATTATAAATTCGATAGACTACCCAACCGCCCCCGCCTAACACGACAAGCATGCCAATCGGCGTGGTCAGAAATAGTGCCGCGAAGAACACAATTATCGCGATACATATTGCATCTATAAAACGGTTGGGTTCCCTCACGGACTTACCCCTGGTCTCGCAACCGGAAGCGCTGGATCTTCCCTGTCG
>JAYOXJ010000204.1:4600-5326 GCA_038152725.1 Rhodospirillaceae bacterium | reverse complement strand
CGCGGTCTTCGGCAGATCTTTGACGAAATGGAACCAGCGCGGGTATTTGTAATGGGCCAGCCCGTCGCGGCAATGCTGCACCAGCGCCTGTTCGGTCGCCTGTCCCGCGTCCGACGGGTCGTTGAGCACGACATAGGCGGCGGGTTTGGTCAGTCCGTCGTCATCCTTGTGGCCAACGACAGCCGCCTCCAGAACCTTCGGATGTTCGATCAGCCGCGCCTCGATCTCGAACGGCGAGCACCACAGCCCGCCGACCTTCATCATGTCGTCGCCGCGCCCGGCATTGTGGTAGTACCCGTCGGCATCGCGGTAATACATGTCGCCGGTATTGAGCCACTCGCCCTTCATCGTTGCGGCGGTTTTCTCCGGATTCTTCCAGTAATATTTCGCGGCGGATTCGCCTTTTACCCAGACCGTACCGATCGTGTCCGATTCGACGATTTCGTTTTCCTCCTCGTCGACCAGTCTGATTTCGTACCCTTCCACCGGTCGGCCGGAAGTACCAGGTTTTATGTCATCGGTGCGATTGGCGATGAATATATGAAGATTTTCGGTCGAACCCAGCCCGTCGAGGATGTCGGTTCCGGTCTTTTCCCGCCAGCGGCGCAGCACGTCGCCCGGCAGGGCCTCACCGGCCGACACGCAGAGCCGCAGGGACGACAGGTCGGGCGAAGCGCTCCCCATCGCGTGAAGCTGCTGCGCATACAGCGTCGGCACGCCGAAGAA
>JAYOXJ010000204.1:3322-4590 GCA_038152725.1 Rhodospirillaceae bacterium | reverse complement strand
ACATCTCGGGTGAAACGCGCTCGTCCGACAGCGCGATGGTGGCGCCGACCCAGAGCGGGAAGGTCATCGCGTTGCCGAACCCGTAGGAATGGAACAGCTTGGAGACCGAAAAAACGGTGTCGTCCTCGCGCAGCCCGACGATGTTCGCGGCGAACCGTTCGGACGTACAGACCATCGAGCGGTGCGGATGGACGACGCCCTTGGGATTGCCGGTCGAACCCGACGAATAGAGCCAGAAACACTCGTCCAGATGCGTGGCGGGAGCGGCCTCAAGCGCCTCCGACGCGCCGCCCGCCCGTTCGGCGAAGGCTTCGATCGTGGTCGTCAATGACGGTTTGAATGGGCAGGCACCGGCGGCCGGTTCGATCAGCCCCGCCATCGCCTCGCTGTAGACCAGCCCGGCTCCTTCGCAATCGCCGATCAGGAATTGGTAATCGGCCTGCCGCAGCATCGTGTTCACCGCGACCGGCACGATGCCGGCCTTGATGGCGCCGAAGAATAGCGCGACGAACTCCGGACAGTCACGCACCGCCATCAGCACCCGGTCTCCCGGCGCAAGCCCGGAGGAAAGCAGGCAGTTGCCGTAGCGGCTTACCGCGTTCGCCAGGTCGGCGTAGCTCCAGACGGAATCGATCGTACGAATCGCAGGCTTTGCGCCGCGTCCCTCCGCTACATGCCGGTCGATGAAAGGAACGGCCACGTTGAACCGGTCCGAAAAGACCAGACGGTTGGGCGTTTTGCTGCGATCTACGGCAATCGTGTTGTCGGACATCGGCCGAATTGTGCCGGTTTACGGCGATGCCGCAAGTCCTGCCCCAAAAACGCCGAAATTTGGGCTTCATCCGGCCGCGACGGGTTGATTTTTGGGCCGTTTGCTGGCAATCCATACGTCACCGTATGGACAGTCAGGAAGCAAGCCATGGCGGATGCCGCCGAGCTCGATAAGGACGTAAAGAAATACGTCGGCCAGCCTATTGAACGCGTGGAAGACGATATCCTGCTGATGGGCAGGGCGCAGTTTTCCGACCATCTGCCGACTCGCGCCGGCACGCTGCACGCCGCCATCCTGCGGTCGCCGCACGCCCATGCCGAGATCGTCTCGATCGACACGTCGCGTGCCGAGAAGATGCCGGGCGTCGCCTGCGTCATGACCGGCGAGGACGTGAAGGAAATGTCGGAATCCTTCCTGATCGTTCTGCGCCAGCCGATCAACCAGTGGGCGCTGGCGGTCGGCAAGGTCCGCTATGTCGGCGAACCGGTGGCTCTGG
>JAYOXJ010000204.1:0-3312 GCA_038152725.1 Rhodospirillaceae bacterium | reverse complement strand
CGCGCCCATCGTGCACGAGGCGGTCGGCAGCAACGTCGTCTCGACACGCGAGTTTTCCTACGGCGATCCCGACAAGGCGTTTGCCGAAGCCGACCGGGTGGTGTCGCTCGTCACCCGCTACCCGCGCAATTCGCAGACGCCGCTCGAAGGGTTCGTCGTTACGGCCGATTACCACGACGGCGAGGACCTTTACGACGTCGCCTCCAACTATCAGGGGCCGTTTACCTCGCATCCTGTGATGTCGATGGCGCTCCGGGTCAAGAATTCGCAGCTTCGCATGCGCACCCCGCAATGGTCGGGCGGCGGGTTCGGCGTGAAAGTCCAGATTTTCCCCTATGTCGTGCTGATCTGTCTCGCGTCGAAGAAGACCGGACGCCCGGTCAAATGGGTCGAGGACAAGCTGGAACATCTGTCCGCGGCAGCAGCGGCGCCCAACCGGCTCACGAAGATAGAGGCCGCCGTCATGAAAGACGGCACGGTCACCGCCTTCCGCTTCGACCAGCAGGACGATTACGGCGCATTCCTGCGCGCGCCGATGCCGGGCCCGCTCTACCGCATGCACGGCATCCTGACCGGCGCCTACGACATCAAGAACCTCGCGGTCACCAACCGCGTTGTGATGACCAACAAATGCCCGTCCGCCATGGTGCGAGGATTCGGCGGCCCGCAGATGTACTACGCCATCGAGCGCATGATGCAGCGCGTCGCGGTCGAGCTCGGCATGGACCCGCTCGACGTGATCCGGAAAAACCTGGTGCCGGCCGGCGTGTTCCCCTATCGCGCGGCGGCGGGGGCGCTTCTCGATTCGGGCGATTATCCGGTCGCCATCGAGCGCGCGGTGAACGAAGGCAGGCTCGAAGAGCTGAAGAAGAAACGCGACGCAAAGCGCGCCGAAGGAAAGCTCTACGGCATCGGCTATGCCGCCATCGTCGAGCCGGCGCAGTCCAACATGGGCTATCTGTCGAATATCCTGCCGCGCGACGAGCGCGCCCGGAATCCCAAGGGCGGCGCGGTCGCCAACGCGACCGTGAACGTGGACCCGCTCGGCACCGTGTCGGTAACCGCGGATTCGATCCCGCAGGGACAGGGCCACATGACGATCCTGTCGCAGATCGTCGCCGATGTGCTGGGGCTGACGCCCGACCATATCAAGGTCAATCTGGATTTCGACACCGCCAAGGACGCATGGTCGATCGCCACCGGCAACTATTCCTCGCGCTTCTCGTCGGCAACAGCGGTCGCCTGTCAGAAAGCGGCCGAGAAAGTCCGCGCCAAGCTGTCGCGCATCGCCAGCCAGAGCTTGAACGTGCCGCCCGACCAGCTGGATTTCGTAGGCGGCAAGATCGTTGACCGGAACAACACCGAGAACGCGATCAATTTCTACCGCGCCGCCGGATCGGCCCACTGGACTCCCGGCAATTTGCCCGAGGAGATGGAGCCCTGCGTGCGCGAGACCGGCTCGTGGTCGCCGCCGGAACTGGAATCGCCAAACGAGCTGGACCAGATCAACACGTCGCTGACCTACGGCTTCGTATTCGATTATTGCGGCGTCGAGATCGATCCCGATACCGGCGAGGTCTGCATCGACGACTACGTCACGATGCACGATTCCGGCACGTTGCTGAACCCGCTGGTCGCCAACGGGCAGGTCCATGGCGCGTTCGCCTGGGCGGTCGGTTGCGCGCTCTATGAGGAGTTCGTCTACAACGAGGACGGCGCCTTCATGACCGGCACGTTCGCGGACTATTTGTGTCCGACATAGTGTGAAGTGCCGGAACCGAAAATCCTCCACATGGAAAGCCCGTCGATGGTAACGCCGCTGGGCGCCAAGGGCATCGGCGAGGGCAACTGCATGTCGACGCCTGTCTGCCTCGCCAACGCGGTGGCTGACGCGATCGGTGCGGCGGACCTGACCCTTCCGCTGACGCCGGCCAAGGTCGCCGCCCTGATCCATGGCGACGAATCGGCGGCACCGGCGGAAAAAGCACAGCCGGCTGAGACGAAACCGGGCCACAAGCTGGCCGGGTCGGGAGAAACCCTTGTGCCGGCGTCGCGCGCCGACGTCTGGAACACGCTGCTGGACCCGGAAGCGCTTGCCGGTGCGCGGCCGGTTCCATGCCGATGTCGCGCTGAGCGACATGACGGAGCCGCAATCGGCAACGCTGAGCGGCGGCGTGATCGGCCCGCTGGGTGCGGCGCAGGGAACCGGCCATGTGCGCCTCGACGAGGACGGCGAGGGAACGAAGGTCAGCTACGATTACGAGATCGAGCTGAGCGGCAAGGTCGCTTCGGTCGGCGGACGCATGCTGGAAGGCGCGACGAGAGCGCTGGTAAATCAATTCTTCGAACGGCTCGTCGCCCAGGTGGGCGGCGAAAAGGGCGGGTCGAAGGGCCTGCTCGGCGGGCTGTTCGGCAAACGGGACAAGTAAGATGAAGCCCATATCATTCGACTATCTGAAAGCGGGCTCCACCGAGGAGGCGGTCGCCGCCCTCGCGGACGGAGGCGACGACGCGCGGATCATTGCCGGCGGCATGTCGCTGGTGCCGATGCTGAATTTCCGGCTGGTCGAACCGTCCATCCTGATCGATATCTCGAAAATCGCCGGCAACAATTACATCCGCGAGGACGGCGGAATGGTCGAAGTCGGATGCGCGACGCGCCAGGCGCAGCTCGAGAAATGGGACGGGCTGGCGGAGAAACTTCCTCTGCTGGCCGCTGCCATCCCCTTCATCGGCCACTACCAGACGCGCGCGCGCGGCACGGTATGCGGTTCGCTGTCCCATGCCGACCCGTCCTCCGAACTGCCGCTGTCGCTGGCGACGCTGGGCGGCGAGGTTGTGCTGACATCCAAGTCGGGCCAGCGCCGTCTTTCGGCCGACGCCTTCCAAACCGGCATGCTGTCGACTGCCAAGCGGGCGGACGAAATTGTCACCGCCGCCCGCTATCCGGTGCGCGAGAAGGGCGCGGGCTACGCCTTCACCGAGATGGCGCAGCGCCGGGGCGATTTCGCCATCGTTGCGCTTGCCGGGGTCGCGACCGGATCGAAGATCAGGCTCGGCATCGGCGGCGTTGCCGACCGGCCAACGGTGCGCGAGTGGGACGTTCTGGACGGCAGCGCGCTCGACGATGCGCTCAACGAGTTCGCCTGGGATCTGGGCGGTTACGATGACATTCACGCGACGGCGCGGTACCGGCGGGAGCTGGTGCGCCGCCTTGGCAAGCGCGTGATCGAGGAGGCCAAATCATGCCGCAGCTAAGCAAGGACGCCCGCCATCCGGTGACGCTCACCCTCAACGGGGTGGAGGTTTCCG
>JAYOXJ010000203.1:0-6959 GCA_038152725.1 Rhodospirillaceae bacterium | reverse complement strand
ACCCGCGCGTTCGGGTTGTGGGTCTGCATCCAGTCCAGCGCCGTGGCGGCGTCGCTGAGTTCGCCCTGGCCGTTGTCGAACACGCCCTGGGACCGCCCGACGCCGCGGAAATTGAAGCGCAACGCCGAGAATCCGCGTTTCACGAAACTCTGGTAAAGCGCGTAAACCACCTTGTTGCTCATGGTGCCGCCATGCTGCGGATGCGGGTGCAACAGCAGCGCGATGGGCGCATTGGTGATTTTCGAGTGGTGGTAGCGACCCTCAAGGCGCCCCTCAGGGCCGTTGAAAATGACTTCAGGCATCAGTCGGATTTAACCCCAAAAAAAATGCGAGGAATATCAGTGACTTTCACTCCTCGGACCGTTATTGCGTTGTATTGCAATCGATTATTTGTCGTCTGACCGGCCATTAAACTTGATAGAATTGGTCGGACATCCTATATAACTGCCAAGCAAGTACCGGCCGGCGCTCTCGGCATTGATTGCAACCCACGGCGGCGCATTCGGGAATACACGGATACCGCCGGCGACAAAATATCCTAGGAATCATGGTTTTCAAGAGACTTCGCGAAGATATCGCCGCTTACAAGGAACGCGACCCGGCCGCCAAGAGCTCGCTGGAGATCGTTCTTTGCTATCCCGGGCTGCATGCGACGGTCTATCACCGCATGTCGCATTGGCTCTGGGAAAACGGTTTTCATCTCGCCGGCCGCGTGGTTTCCCACTTCGGCCGCCTGCTGACCGGTATCGAGATTCATCCGGGTGCGGAGATCGGCCGGCGCTTCGTCATCGACCACGGCACCGGCGTGGTGATCGGCGAGACTGCGGTCATCGGCGACGACGTGACACTCTATCATGACGTCACCCTCGGCGGTACCGCGCCAAGCGTCGATTCGGCCGCCCAGGTCGGGCGCAAGCGTCACCCGACGCTGGAGGACGGCGTTATCGTCGGCTCCGGCGCACAGATCCTGGGGCCGATCGTGGTCGGCGCACATGCCCGCGTCGGCGCCAATTCGGTGGTGACCAAGGACGTGCCAAGCTCGGTAACCGCGGTCGGCGTGCCGGCCAAGGTGGTGATGCCGCGCGACCGCGAGAAGGCGCGCAAGTTCCAGGCCTACGGCACGCCGTCGGACGGCTGCCCGGACCCAGTGCTGCAGACCATTGAAGCGCTGCGCCAGCAGGTCGCGACGCTTGCCGAGCGGGTCGAGGAGTTGGAAAGCGAACGTGCCGCCATCGTTGCCGATGGCGACAGCAACAAACCGACGACCCGGCGCAAACGCGCCGGATGATGATGTCTCGCCGTCCGGCCTGGGGGCTGGGGCGACTGGATCAAAGGAGTTGAGACCGTGAAACTGAGCACCAAGGGCCGATATGCCGTCATGGCCATGGTCGACCTCGCCAAACAATCGACCGACGGGCCAGTGGCGTTGGCCGACGTGGCTGACCGGCAGGAGATTTCGCTGTCCTATCTTGAGCAGCTTTTCGGCAAGCTCCGCCGTGGCGGATTGGTGAAGAGCGTGCGCGGACCGGGCGGCGGCTATCTGCTCGCCCGCACTGCGGCGGATACCCGTATCTGCGACATCATCCTGGCCGTCGACGAGCCGATCAAGACGACTCGGTGCAGCCCTGGCTCCCCGGCCGGCTGCAAGTCGAACCAGAGCCGCTGCCTGACCCACGATCTTTGGGAGGGCCTTGGCCATCACATCTATCTCTACCTGTCGTCCGTTTCTCTCGAGGACGTCGTCGAGAAGCGGGTGATGGGACGCGCGGGTGCCCAGATGTTTCGCCCGGAACCCGGCGGTATCGCCGGATTTGCGGCCGAGTAACCGGCGCAGCGCAATCAGTTTGGAAGGCCGGAAATCGCGCATGCCGCAGAACACGGACGCCATGATCTATCTCGACTACAACGCGACCGCGCCGGCGCGCGCGGAAGTGATCGAGGCGGTCGCCGAGACCCTGGGTCTCGGAGCGACCAATGCGTCCTCCGTGCATGGCCCCGGACGAGAGGCGCGTAAACGCGTCGAGCGGGCGCGTGCCCAAGTTGCGGCGCTGGTCGGCGTCGACCCTGATCAGGTGATCTTCACCTCCGGTGGCACCGAGGCCAACAACATGGTTCTCAGCGGCGCCGGTCGAAAACGCATCCTTGTTTCGGCGGTCGAGCATTCGGCCGTGCTGCGGACCGCACTGGTGCGCGCGGCCGATTGCGAGGTCGTCCCGGTAGATGGCGAAGGTCGGGTCCGCCTCGACGAACTTGAAAAGCTTCTCGGCGCCGACGAAGAGCCGGCGCTGGTTTCGATCATGGCCGCCAACAACGAGACCGGCACTTTGCAGCCGGTTCGTGACGCCGCCAAGATCGCCCGTACTCAAGGGGCGCTGATGCACTCAGACGCGGTCCAGGCGGCCGGCAAGATCGTCATCGATCTCAATGCCTGGGATGCCGATTTTCTGACCCTTTCGGCGCACAAGATCGGCGGCCCGCAGGGGGTCGGCGCGGTGATCGCCAAGACCCCCGAAGCGCTGCGCCCTATGATCCTCGGCGGCGGCCAGGAACGCGGCCGTCGCGCGGGTACCGAGAATACCGCCGGCATCGTCGGTTTCGGCGTCGCTGCGGAATTGGCGGCGCTCGAACTGGATAGCGCGGCGGCGCACACGGCTGGTCTGCGCGACGCACTGGAATCCAGGCTCCGCAAGGCGGTGCCCGGGATTACGATTTTCGGCGGGGCGGCGGATCGCTTGCCCAACACAACTTGCTTCACCATGCCCGGTGTTCGGAACGACACCCAGGTAATGGCACTCGACCTAGCCGGTTTCGCGGTCAGCGCGGGTTCCGCATGTTCAGCCGGCAAGGTCGAGCCGAGCCACGTGCTCGAGGCCATGGGTGCGGCGGAGAACGACGCCATACAGGCGATCCGCGTCAGCCTGGGGGGCGAGACAGCAAAGGAAGACGTCAAAGCCTTCGCCGATGCTTGGATCAAGCTCTGGACCCGCAAGGCTACGGGCAGCGGGGCGGCCTCGGACGCGGCATGAGAAAAGTTTAAGAGAACGACAAGGACAGAATTGTAATGGCTTCAGCACAGGACACAGCGGCTCAGGTTCGCGAGGTCACGGACGAGAAGTACAAGTACGGCTTCGTCACCGAGATCGAGTCGGAAACCGCGCCGAAGGGCCTCAATGAGGACATCGTCCGCTTCATCTCGGCCAAGAAGGGCGAGCCCGAATGGCTGTTGGAATGGCGCCTCAAGGCCTATCGGCATTGGCTGAACATGCCCGAACCGACCTGGCAGAAGCCCGATTTCCCGGCCATCGACTACCAGGACAGCTACTACTATTCGGCGCCGAAGTCGGCCGCCGACAAACCCAAAAGCCTGGAAGAGGTCGATCCGGAACTGCTCCGCACTTACGAGAAGCTGGGCATCCCGCTGCACGAGCAGGAGATGCTGGCCGGCGTCGCCGTCGATGCGGTGTTCGACTCGGTCTCGGTGGCGACCACCTTCAAGGCCAAGCTCGAGGAAGTGGGTGTCATCTTCTGCCCGATTTCGGAGGCGGTGAAGCGCTGCCCCGACCTGGTCAAGAAATACCTGGGTTCGGTCGTGCCCTACACCGACAACAAGCACGCCTGCCTCAATTCGGCGGTGTTCACCGACGGCTCTTTCGTATACGTGCCGAAGGGCGTCAAATGCCCAATGGAGCTCTCCACCTATTTCCGCATCAACGCGCAGAATACAGGCCAGTTCGAGCGCACGCTGATCATCGCCGACGAGGGCTCCTACGTGAGCTATCTGGAAGGCTGCACCGCGCCGATGCGCGACGAGAACCAACTGCACGCCGCCGTGGTCGAACTGGTCACGCTCGACGATGCCGAGATCAAGTATTCGACGGTGCAGAACTGGTATCCGGGCGACGAAGAGGGCAAGGGCGGCATCTACAATTTCGTCACCAAGCGCGGTGCCTGCCGTGGCCGCAATTCGAAAATTTCCTGGACCCAGGTCGAGACTGGTTCGGCGATCACTTGGAAGTATCCGAGCTGCATCCTGCAGGGTGACAATTCGGTCGGCGAGTTCTTCTCCATCGCCATCACCAACAACCGTCAGCAGGCCGATACCGGCACCAAGATGATCCATCTGGGCGCCAACACCACGTCCAAGATCATCTCAAAGGGCATCTCGGCCGGACGGTCGGACCAGACCTATCGCGGTCTGGTGCGCATGGGGCCGAAGGCCAAGGGTGCGCGCAACTACACCCAGTGCGACTCGCTCTTGATCGGGGACAAGTGCGGCGCGCATACGGTTCCCTATATTGAGAGCAAGAACAAGAACGCCATCATCGAACACGAAGCGACCACATCGAAGATCAGCGAGGACCAGTTGTTCTATCTGCGTCAGCGCGGCATCGACGAGGAAGCCGCCGTGGCGCTGGTGGTTAACGGCTTCTGCCGCGAAGTGTTGCAGCAACTGCCAATGGAATTCGCCGTCGAGGCCCAAAAGCTCGTCGGCATCAGCCTGGAGGGCAGTGTCGGCTGATCCGACCCGCGCCCGCAAACGAACGAATTCGAAGCACGATAAGGTAAGTTTAATGCTGGAAATCAAGAACTTGCACGTCAACGTCGACGGCAAGGAAATTCTCAAGGGGATCGATCTGGTCATCAAGGCCGGGGAGACCCATGCCATCATGGGGCCGAACGGGTCGGGCAAGAGCACGCTCAGCTATACGCTGGCGGGCCGCGACGGCTACGAGATCACCGAAGGCAAAATTCTCTACAAGGGCCTCGACCTCGCGGAGATGGAACCCGAGGAACGCGCCGGCGAGGGCGTGTTCCTGGCGTTCCAATATCCGGTCGAGATTCCCGGCGTCGCCAACACCACGTTTCTCAAGGAGGCGTTGAACGCCCAGCGCCGTTACCGCGGCGAGGACGAACTCGACGCCATGGCCTTCGTCAAGATGCTGCGCGCCAAGACCAAGGAGCTCGGTATCTCCGACGACATGCTGAAGCGTGCCGTCAATGTCGGTTTCTCCGGCGGTGAGAAGAAGCGCAACGAAGTCCTGCAGATGGCCGTGCTCAACCCGACGCTGGCGATCTTGGACGAGACCGATTCCGGCCTCGACATCGACGCCTTGAAGATCGTTGCCGACGGCGTCAATGCACTGCGTTCGCCCGACCGCGCCTCGCTGGTCATCACGCACTACCAGCGCCTGCTCGATCACATTGTGCCGGATTTCGTGCACGTGCTGGCGCACGGGCGCATCCAGCGCTCCGGCGGCAAGGAACTGGCCCTCGAACTCGAGGAAAAGGGCTACGCCGAGTTCGCACGGGCGGCGGCGGAGTAGGGGCGAATGGCGACCAACACTTCAACCGCAATCAAGCCTGGCGCGGACGCTTTCGTTGCTGCGTTCGAGCAGACCCTGCCCAAGTTGCCGGGCCAGGGCGTTGCCTGGCTCGATGCGCTCCGGCTGGGCGGCATCCGGCGTTTCCGCGACCTGGGGCTTCCCGGCGCCAAGGTCGAGGATTGGAAATACACGCGGCTGCGCCCGCTCGAGGATACGGCGTTCCGGCCGGTTCTCGAGGCCGACGGCACGGCTGCAGTCGACCGGCTGCCAACCCTGTTCGAGGGTCGTGACGTGCCGCGGATCGTTTTCGTCAACGGCTGTCTAAGCACCAGCCTGACCCGGCTCGCCGGTTTGCCGAAGGGTGTCACCGTCGAATCATTGGCTGATGCCGTCGCCCGCGATCCCGAATGGGTCGAGGCCCATCTCGGCCGCAACGCCCGGCAGGACAACCGCTCGCTCTTAGCGCTCAACACGGCGATGATGAACAGCGGTGTCGTCATTCGCGTTGCCAAGAACGTCGCCGTCGAGACGCCGATCGAGGTGGTCTTCGTCGCCGGCCTGACCAACCAACCGGTCGCCTACTATCCGCGCAACCTGATCGTGCTGGAAGAGGGCGCCGATGCGACCATCGTCAAGCATCACGCCGGCATCGGCGTCGGCGCCTACTTCGCCAATTCGGTGAGCGAGATCACCGTCGGCGACAATGCGCGTCTGAAGCACTATCGGGTGCAGACCGAGAGCATGGAGGCAACGCACTTGGGTGCGCTCCATGTGCATGTCGGCCGTGACGCCACTTATGAGACTTTCGGGCTTTCCGCCGGTGGACGTCTTTCGCGGACCGAATGCCACGTGCGGCTCGAAGGCGAAGGGGCGCACTGCGCTCTCAACGGGGCCTATCTGATGAAAGGCCGCGAGCACTGCGACAACACCACGCTGATCGAGCACACGGTGCCGAACACCACCTGCCGGGAAGTGTTCAAGGGCGTGCTCGACGACGAGGCGTGCGGCGTCTTTCAGGGCAAGATCGTGGTCCACAAAGATGCCCAGAAGACCGACGGCCAGATGCTTACCAAGACGCTGCTGCTCTCCGACGGCGCCGAAATGGATGCCAAGCCGGAGCTCGAAATCTACGCCGACGACGTCAAGTGTTCGCACGGCGCGACGACAGGGCGGCTCGATGAGACGGCGCTGTTCTATCTGCGCTCGCGCGGCATCCCCGAGGCGCTGGCGCGAAATCTTCTCGTGCGCTCGTTCGTTGCCCAGGCGATCGACGAGATTTCCGACCTGACCGTGCGCGAGGCCATGGCCGACATCGTCGTCCACCGGCTGCCGGCACAATGCTACCTCGCGGAGGAATGGACCCAGGAGGGCAAGCCGGTATGAGCGGCGTCAAACCCATCATTGGCGCCGCCGGCGATAACTCGACCCAGGCCTACGATGTCGAGCAGGTGCGCCGCGATTTTCCGATCCTGGCCCGCCAGGTGCACGGCAAGCCGCTGGTCTATCTCGACAATGGCGCCAGCGCGCAAAAGCCGCGCCTGGTCATCGATGCGGTGCGCGAGGCCTACGAGAGCTACTACTCGAACGTCCATCGCGGCGCGCACTACCTGAGCCAGCGCTCGACAGACGCCTACG
>JAYOXJ010000202.1:0-7018 GCA_038152725.1 Rhodospirillaceae bacterium | reverse complement strand
TGATTTAAGTTAGGGAATTATATCAAACACGGTGCTGTTATAGGGGGGAAGGACAGTGATTTTCAGTTCGGTGTCGTAATTGACGTTGAGGAGGCACTCCTTCGGGCTCTTCAGGGTCGCGTAGAACCAGGAGTCGTTGGGAGACTTCTCCGAGAGGGTGTAGCGCAGCTGCTGGCCGGCGTAGGTGTCCTTGGCGTCGTTGAAATAGTAGTTTCCGGACTTCCGGATCGCCAGGAAGTAACTGCCGTCGCGGAAGGCCTCGCGGTAGCTCTCCAATTCGGCCAGGCCACGCCCGGTGGCGGCGGGGTCGGACTCGTTCTCGATCCATGACATGATCGCAGGCGAATGCGCCATTTTCCGCGCCAGCGCCATTTCCTGCAGCAAAAGCGCCAAGGTCCGGCTGCGATCGTGGTAAACGCGCTGAACGGCGAACCGTTCGCGCAGCCCGTCGATAATGCGCCCGACGATGTATTCGAAACCGCCGACCATGCCGACGACCAGCACGACCATCGCCGGGATGGTGATCAGCAGAAACCGGGTACGTAAGCTTTTCGTCGCCACGAAGACATTCCAACAAAAGAATTCGTACCCCCGCAAGCGATTATAGCGGATACGCCGGCTGTGGCCATGCAGCAATCAATGCCGGTCAACGCCGGCGTGCCCAATGCTGACCGGCCGCCACCACCGATCCCAGCACCAATGCGCAACCGAAATATTGCAGGCCGTTCATCCGTTCGCCGAGCACGAGCGCCGCGATCACCAAGGTGCCGAGTGGTTCCAGATTATAGATCAGCGACGCCGGCGCCGGTTCGAGGTTGCGGAACGCCACCACCTGCAAGCCGACGCCGACGACATAACCCGCGCCCGCCGTGGCCAGGCCCGACCACCCGACCGTCGAGACCGGCAGGGTCGGCCCGCCGAAAGCCAGCATTACCGTCGCCGTCACCACGCAGGCCGCGCACTGCATGACGAACAGCGTCGTCAGCGCGCCGACGCGCCGGGTCGCCCTGCTGCCGTACAGCATCAGCATGACGCCGCCGATGGTCGCCACCAGTGCCGCGATCAAGCCGCGCACGTCTAGCGTCCCGAACGACGGTGCCAGCGCCAGGCCCAGGCCTGCGAAGGCGGCGAGAAAGGCGGCGCCGACGGCGGCGGAAGGCCAGCGCCGGTTGATGCCGGCATCGACGGCCAGCACCAGCACCGGAAAGATGTAGAAGATCAGTGCCGCCAGCGACACCGGGATGTAGAGCACGGACGTCATGTAGCCGAAGTTGATCATCAACTGGCCGATGCTCATGCCGGCCAGGGCCGGCACGTCGGCCAGGCTCGCGCGCGGCATCCGGCGGAGCGCGATCACCAGCGCGGAAACACAGAGACAACCCAATGCGGCGCGCGACGCCACCAGGGTTACCGGGTCGGTGCCGCCGACATAGGAAAAATACGCTGCCGTGGTCACCACGCTCAGGCTGAGCGCGCTTGCCGCCGCCGCGGCAAGACCGAACGCCGTTTGCGTCGCCGCTGGCGGCGAATTCGGTTCGGACATCGCTGGGTTCCCCTGTCGGCGCCCTCGGATGGGCACCGTACTCCTTAGCACCTTTTCCTGGCGCCCGTTAGCGGCGATTATGGCTAGGCCGCAACGCCAAAGCGCGCCATTACAAGCGACCAGGAGACTTCACCCATGCCCGGCCCCATCTTCCACAATTTTTCCGCCGCGCCGACGCACGTCGCACCCTTCAGCCACGCCGTCGAGTGCGACGGCTGGATTCAGCTCACCGGCCAGATGCCGACCGACCCCGACGACGACGCGAAGCCGCTGCCGGAAGGCGTCGAGGCGCAAACCCGCCGGGTCATGGACAACCTGATCATCGTGCTCGAAGGTTTGGGCCTCGGACTCGAACATGTGCTGTCCGCGCGTGTCTTCATCACCCATTTCGAACGCGATTACGCCGCCATGAACGACGTCTACAAATCCTACTTCCCGCCCGACCGGCTACCGGCGCGCACCTGCGTCGGCGTTACCGGGCTGGCGCGGGGTGCGCTGGTCGAGATCGACATGGTGGCGAGGCGCCCGCAATGACCGGCGAAGCGGTACGCCTCAATGCGCTCGGCCAGCCCATCGGCGTCGATGTCCCGGGCTGGCAGGCGCGCCCGCGCCCGTCACGGACGGTAATGGAAGGGACGTGGTGCCGGCTCGAGCCGATCGACCCCGACCGCCACGTCGCCGAACTCCACGCCGCCAATGCGGCCGACACCAAGGGCGCGATGTGGACCTATATGAACCACGGTCCCTTCGCCGATCTCGCCCAGTACCGGGCCTGGATGGACGAGGCCTGCATGGGCGACGATCCGCTGTTCTTCGCCATCCGTGACGCCGCCGATGGCAAGGCCAAGGGGCTTGCGTCCTATCTTCGCATCAATCCCACGGACGGCGTCATCGAGGTCGGTTCCATCGCTTATTCGCCGGCTCTGCAGAAAACCGTGGCGGCAACGGAAACCATGTATCTGATGATGCGCCGCGCCTTCGACGAACTCGGTTACCGCCGCTATGAATGGAAGTGCGACACACTGAACGCGCCGTCGCGCGCCGCCGCCGACCGGCTGGGCTTTCGTTACGAAGGCACTTTCGTACAGGCGACGATGTACAAGGGCCGCAACCGCGATACCGCCTGGTACGCCATCACCGACAAGCGCTGGCCGGAGATCAAGCAGGCTTTCGAGGCCTGGCTCGCGCAGGACAACTTCGGCGCCGACAGGCGGCAGCGAGTGTCCTTGTCGGCGTTCATGCCGCCAGGGTGAGCGTCAGTCGGCGGTGCCGAAGCGCTCCGCCATTTTCGCCCAATCGCCGGGCTCCAGGCTGGCGATGTGCCTGAAGCCGTGTTCGGCCTTGACGTCCGACTGGAAGATCGCGGCACCACCTTCGCCGGGATAGACACCCGAGGCGTCCTTGATCAGGTTGCCGTGCGCGCCGATGACGACATTGCCGCCGGGCGCCACCGGCGCTGCGATCAGCTGTCGCAGACGCCTGACCGCGGCGTCGCGGCCGCCGACGTAGTCGGCGGCACGTAGGTTCATGATGTCGGTGGTCGGCTCCACGGTACCGATCTGCATCAGTCGGACGGTCTCGATGGCGCGGCAGTACTCGCTCGACAGTACGCGCCGGATCGGCAATTTGAGGGTGCGGATCGCGCGGCCGATGGCCTTGGCGGTATTACGGCCCTTGTCGGAAAGCTGGCGGATCTTGTTCGGGTCGCAGCTCTTCCAGTCGCCCGCTTTGGAGATATGATCTTCCTTCGACCAGTCGGTCTGGGTATGGCGGAAGTAGATGGTGTATCCACCCGCCTTGAGTGCCTTGACCAGTGCCTCGCCGTCCAATCCTGCCGCCGACGCCTGTGCCGCCAGGGCCAACCACATCGAACAGGCCAGGAGCAAGGTTTTTTGCCACGCCGCCATCGTCGTCTCCCTTGGAAAACATGCCCACCCAACTATATGGGGTGCTCCCCGCCACATGGAAGAGGCGCTGAAACGCTTGGGTTCGGGTGTTGCCCCTGGCGTCAAACTTGGCCATAGTCGAGGGCAAGGAAAACGCCACTGAAACGATGTGGTGCGCCGCATCCGGGCTGGAGGCAAGTCGGGATGCGAAGTTCGAGGGGAGCCACCATGAAGATCGCCATTCCTAAGGAAACCCGCGACGGCGAGCGCCGGGTTGCCGCTTCGCCGGAGGTTGTCGGCAAGCTGGTCGGCCTCAAGTTCGAGGTCGCTGTGGAAAGCGGTGCCGGAACCCAGGCATCGTTCACCGATGACGCCTACAAGCAGGCCGGCGCCAGCATCGCCAAGGACGCTGCCGATGCGCTGAAGAGCGCCGATCTGGTCTGGAAAGTACGTGGGCCGACCGCCGACGAAGTCGGCAAGATGAAGAAAGGCGCCATGTTGATGGCGTCCCTGGACGCGCTCATCGACGGCGACGGCATGGCGGCGCTGGCCAAGGCCGGCATCACCGCCTTCGCCATGGAACTGATGCCGCGCATCAGCCGGGCGCAAAGTATGGACATTCTGTCGTCCCAGGCCAACCTCGCCGGCTACAAGGCGGTACTCGACGCGGCGGGCGAATACGGCCGCGGGCTGCCGATGATGATGACTGCCGCCGGCACCGTGCCGCCGGCCAAGGCCTTCATCATGGGCGTCGGCGTCGCCGGCCTGCAGGCCATCGCCACGGCCAAGCGCCTGGGCGCCGTGGTCACCGCCACCGACGTCCGCCCGGCGACCCGCGAGCAGGTGCAGAGCCTGGGCGGCAAGTTCCTCACCGTCGACGAAGAGATGGAGAAGAACGCCGAGACCGCCGGCGGTTATGCCAAGGAGATGCCGCCCGCCTATTTCGAAAAACAGAAGCAGGTGGTCGCCGAACACATCAAGAAACAGGACATCGTCATCACCACGGCACTGATCCCGGGCCGTCCGGCGCCCAAGCTGGTGACCAAGGAAATGGTCGCCTCGATGCGGCCGGGCTCGGTCATCGTCGACCTCGCCGTCGAAGCCGGCGGCAACGTCGAGGGCTCGAAGCTCGGCCAGGTGGTCGAGAGCGCCAACGGTGTGAAGATCGTCGGCCACGCCAACGTACCCGGCCGTGTCGCTGAGAGCGCGTCGAACCTGTTCGGCCGCAACCTCTTGAACTTCATTACGCCGATGGTCGACAAGGAGAAGGGCGGTCTCGCCATCAAATGGGACGACGAGACCGTGACCGGCACCCTGGTCACCAAGGACGGCGAGATCGTCAACGAACGCGCCGCCGGCGCCGGGGCGATTAAGCCCGCGGCAAAGGCCGAAGCCGCGAAGGAGAGCTGACATGGATGTGGCAACAGTGCAGGACCAGGCCTCCAAGGTCGCGACTTCGGCGGCGAAGCTGCTGGAAGAAGCGGCCAAACTGGCCGACCAGACGACGCGACTCGTCGATGTCAACCAGGCCGTATCGACGATGGATTTCCTCAGCCTGTTCACCATCTTCGTGCTGGCCTGCTTCGTCGGCTTCTACGTGGTGTGGAGCGTGACGCCGGCGCTGCACTCGCCCTTGATGGCGGTGACCAACGCGATCTCGTCGGTGATCATCGTCGGCGGCTTGCTCGCCGCCGGACCCGACGGCATGCACTTTTCCAAGATCATGGGCTTCGTCGCGGTGATCCTGGCCTCCGTGAACATCTTCGGCGGCTTCATCGTCACCCAGCGGATGCTCTCCATGTTCAAGAAAAAGCAGAAGAAGTGAGGGGAGGTGGATCATGAGTGCACATTTGACCGGTTTCGCCTATCTCATCGCCTCGGTGCTGTTCATTCTGGCGCTGCGCGGCCTGAGTTCGCCTGAAACCGCACGCCAAGGGAATCGCTACGGCATCATCGGCATGGTCATCGCCGTCGGCACCACGCTCGCCGACCCGAGCGTCGTCAGCTACGAGTGGATCATCCTCGGCATCCTGATCGGCGGCTCCATCGGCACGGTGGTGGCGCGCAAGATCGAGATGACGGCCTTGCCGCAGCTCGTCGCCGCGTTCCACTCGCTGGTCGGCCTCGCCGCCGTCTGCGTCGCCGCCGCCGCCTTCTACAACCCGGAGGCCTATGGCATCGGCAAGCCGGGCGATATCCACACCGGCTCGATCATCGAGATGTCGCTCGGCCTCGCCATCGGCGCCATCACCTTCTCGGGCTCGATCATCGCCTTCGCCAAGCTGCAGGGCATCATGAGCGGCAACCCGATCACCTTCAACATGCAGCACCCGCTGAACGCGCTGATCGGCGCGCTCATCGTGATGCTGATCATCACGCTGATCGGCGCGCAGTCGGACGAGATCTTCTGGGCGCTGGCGCTGTTGAGTTTCGCCATTGGCTTCCTGCTGATCATTCCGATCGGCGGCGCCGACATGCCGGTGGTCGTCTCCATGCTCAACTCGTACTCGGGCTGGGCAGCCTGCGGCATCGGCTTCACGCTCTCCAACCCGGCGCTGATCGTCACCGGTGCGCTGGTCGGCTCCTCCGGCGCCATCCTCAGCTACATCATGTGCAAGGGCATGAACCGCTCCATCGTCAACGTGCTGTTGGGCGGCTTCGGCGGCGATTCGGGCGGTGGCGCGTCGGCGGCCGCGTCGGGCGACAAGAACGCCAAGGCCGGTGCCGCCGAGGACGCCGCCTTCCTGATGAAGAACGCGTCCAAGGTGATCATCGTGCCGGGCTACGGCATGGCGGTCTCCCAGGCCCAGCACGCGGTCCGCGAGATGGCGGACCTCTTGAAGGCCGAAGGTGTCGACGTGCGTTACGCCATCCATCCGGTGGCCGGGCGCATGCCGGGCCACATGAACGTGCTGCTGGCCGAGGCCAACGTGCCCTACGACGAAGTGTTCGAGATGGAGGAGATCAACCACGAGTTCTCCACCGCCGACGTCGCCTACGTGATCGGCGCCAACGATACCACCAACCCCGTCGCTCGCACCGATCCGCAGAGCCCGATCGCCGGCATGCCGATCCTCGACGTCGACAAGGCCGGCACGGTGCTGTTCGTCAAACGCTCGCTCAGCCCCGGCTACGCCGGCGTAGACAACCCGCTGTTCTACGCAGACAACACGCTGATGCTGTTCGGTGATGCCAAGAAGATGACGGAAGAGATCGTCCAGGCGCTCGGCTGACGCGCGTTCTCCAACCGATCTTATCCACAAGCGATGGGGCGGCTTCGGTTGCCCCATTCGCTTTTGCGTGCAAGGTTTGACGGCAAGCCGGCACGAGCCACAGCTCTTAGATGGTCCGCGCGCGAGGGTTTTCCGATACCGGCCGGAGCCCGCCTGGTCCGAACCGTTTCCCAGGAAAACCCCATGAAACTAGACGAACGGCAACTCGCCGCCATCGAAGCCCGGACCGGTGCCAAGCCGCTGCCGGCGGACGATCCCGCGGCCACGCACCTGACCGGCGCCTTCGGCGAGCATTCCTTCTTCCTCGACCCCAACGGCCTCTACGTGTTCGAGGGCATCGAGGTGCCCGACGCCGA
>JAYOXJ010000201.1:0-7042 GCA_038152725.1 Rhodospirillaceae bacterium | reverse complement strand
CCTTCGACGATGTGTGTCTGCGGCGTGATCGGATAGGCGCAGACCACTTCGGGCCGGCAGAGACCGACCGCTTCGGCGACGGCCTGCGATCCTTCGACTTGCTTCAGCATCTGCTCGGTTCCTTCCCCCTGCTGGCGTTCAGGCGCGCGAGGCGACCTCGTAGGCCTCGCGCGCGGCAGCTACGTTGGCGGCGCCGACGGCGCCCGAGAACTTGTCCATGATCGCGTCGGCGACGGAATCCATGTGAAGCTGCCTCGATACGGCGGCGAAACCGCCCTGCCCGCCGCGCCCGTGTATCCTGATCTGGAACATCGGCATATCCCCCATCCCAGAGCGAGCCGAGACGATACTTCGTGGGCCGCTTTACCGCCTTGATTCAGGTCAAGAACCGGCACCTCAGCCTTGACGCTGAAACCCGTCTTTGTCATGGTCGCGCGCATCCGGAATCGGCCCGAGGCGGCGAGGTGAATCGGCCATGCTGGGCTTGTTGTTCTACGCTCTGCCGACCTACTTCCTGACCTTCCTCATTCCACGTTTCGGCGCCCCGGCCATCTTCGGCCTCGGGTTTCGCATGACCGTCGGCTTCGCGCTGCTGACTATCGCCTTGTTCGTTCTTCACATTCTGCTCCGCCTGGGCCTGCCGGCGACCGCCATGACCGTGCTAGGCCTTTCGGCACTCGGCGCGGTCGCCGCCCTGCGCGCCGGCTGGCGTGAGCGCGCTACCATCGATCGCATCGCGCTCCTGACTCATCCTGGAATCGTACTGGCCGCATTCGGCGCCGGCGCGGTGGCGGTGCATGGCGGCATAGACTACCTGCCAACCACCAACGACGAGTTCACCAACTGGCTAGGCAGCGCCCGCATTCTGCATTTCTTCGGCGGCGTCGTGCCGGCGATGAAGCATATGGTCCTGGCGGACTACCCGCCCGGCTGGCGGCTGCTGCTAGCCGCGCCTTGGGAACTCAAAGGAAGCGTCGAACCTGGAATGTCCGCGGCGGCGCCGTTCGTGCTGCACGTCGCGACCCTGGCACTGTTGTTCGATGTGATCGTATGGTTCGCTTCGGCGCGGCTCGCGCTGACACCCGGCCGGATCCGACTGCTGGCGTGGGCGATGCTGCTCCTGTTCGCGGCCGCCGAGGGCCTCGGCCGTCTTTGGCCGCTTTATCTCCTGATCGAGCCGCCGCAGATTTACACCTACGCATCGATCATGCTGGCGCTGATGGTGGCTGAGATGGCGCCGGGCGCTCGTCCTCGCGTTTTCTTCGTCATCGGATTGCTGTTCGGCGCCGCCTATCTGATCAAAGAAGCAGCTTTGACTTTGATCGTCGGCGTGGCACCCGCGGCATTCCTGATGGTCGTGCTGGACGGCGGCGAAGCGAAGTGGCGACGCGCCGTCTCGACCGTCTTAGCGCTGGCACTACCGACGGCAATCATCGTGTTGACCTGGTCGACGTTCAAGTTTGCCGACGGCTGTGTCGCCTCGCCGCTGTCGATCCTGCGGGTCGATTTCGAATCCGGCCGTGACTACGCCGGCGTCACGTTGCGGATTCTTGCCTCCATCGGCACCTACGCGGTGCAATACAAGACATTGGTGTTCGCCGCCGCCGTCGCCGGCGCGTTCGCCGGCTGGGTTCTATTGCCCGGACGCCTTACGTTGATCGCCCTGGCTTCGTTCGCGTCCGTCTATTTCGCAGCGATCGTGGCCTTCCACTGGGTCTGCTTCACCAGCGCGCTCGATTGGGCCGACTTGGTATCGATCCCGCGATACAGCCGCGTCGTCCTTCAGACCTTCCACGGCCTTGGCCTCGTGCTGCTGACGCTCGGCGCCGTGGCGTTGGCCGCGACCCGATGGCGCGAAATCGTATCGCGCGCTGCGGACAGCCGCGCCTGTCTCGCCGCTTTACTGGTGATGGTCTCCTTGCTCGGCACCTGGCAGGCGCGCCAAGTCTATCGCTCGGTCATCGACGTCAGCGACCGCAGCCTGTTTCCCGTGGATGCGCGCCTGCTGGAGATCAAGGCAGCCACCGGTCTGATCGCGAAAGAGATCGGCGGCCGGCTGAAGCCGAAGCCGCGCCTGATCATCGTCAACCAGGGCGGAGACGGGACGCCGGCCATCTACGCCGATTACTTCGCGATCCATCGGGCGCCCGGCGGGGCCGGCTTCGACCGCGCATTCGAGACGGTCGGCGACGTTTCCTGGGCGCCGAACCGCAAGGACGCGTTCACCGCCGCCAAGAGCGCGGAGGAAGTGGCGGCGCTGCTCCGCTCGGCCGATGTCATTTGGCCGATGCGGGTCGATGATTGGATCAAGGGGGTTCTCGCGGACCTTGGCGTCGACGGAGGTTGTCTGGTCAACTTGCAAACGAAGGTGCTGTTCGTCAGCGCCGATGGCGCGGAGAAACGGAACTTCGTGTGCATCGACAAACCATCACCTTATAATGGCTAACGCTGATCGCCCGGGCTGGCACTGACAACGATCGCGATTGATCGAAATTCGGCGGACCGAATGACTTTGAACAAGATCACCTTCGTGCACGCGCCGCTGATCCGTTACGATCAGAACTACGGCACGTTGTTCATTCCGCTCTGGGCCTACACCCTGGCGGCGCACGTGCCTGCCGGCTGGCATTCCGAAATCGTGGACACCATCGTCGACGACCTCGCCGACGTCGGACCCGCGCAGGTATTCGCGTTCTCCGGCATCAACCAGGACTTGCAGACGGTGCTTGCCGCGCACGACGCCCTGCGTGCGCGCCATCCGGACGCACTGTTCATCGTCGGCGGGCCGATCACTTGGTCGTTCGAACAGGAGGGAAAGCTTCGCCTGCTCGACGCTTTCGACCATGTTTTCATCCTCGACGGGGAGGAGACGCTGCCGGAATTTCTGAATGCGCTTGAGCGCGGAGACCGAATCCAAGACCGGATCGTTCGGGCCAAACGGTTCGAACTCAGCCGCGCCCGCGAGATCCGCTTCGACCTGTTCGAACGCAAAATTGACAGCTATTACGGCGCTGTCATCGAGGTCTCGCGCGGCTGCCCGTTCCTCTGCGAGTTCTGCGACATCCGCGTGCTGCCGGGCAACAATCGCGCCAACAACAAGGATCCGGAATTGATCGTGCGTGAATTGGATGCGCACTACCGGCTCGGTGTGCGCCGGTTCCAGTTCGCCTGCGACAACTTCATCGGCGACATTCAGTGGGCACGTTCCTGCGTCGCGGCGATCAACGACTGGAAGCGGCGCGTAAATGCGAAGATCTCGATCTTCACCTGGCTTACCATCAACCTCTACAAGCTGCCGGATTTGATGCGGGCCATGCGCGAGGCCGGATTCTCGATCTTGTTCATCGGCATCGAATCGGTGAATGGCAACTCGTTGCTGGAAACAGCAAAGGTGCAGAACAACGAACGCCTCGAGGAGGCAGTTGCAACCGTACAGTCCTACGGCTTCGTTATCGCGCCGGGGTTTATCTTCGGCTTCGATTCGGACACCGAGACCGTGTTCGGCGACACCTTGGATTTCATGGTCCGTACCGGCACGATCGGTGGAGATCCGTCGTTCCTGATGGCGCTGCCGGGAACGCCGCTGTTCCAGCGCATGCGCCGCAGTGGGCGTCTTGTCGATGACGAACACGCGCCGACGGTGCGCATGAAGATCACCACCAACATTCGATATTTGCAGGACCCAGATTTTCTAGCCGACGGTTTCCTCGGCTTTCTCGCGCGCTACAACGACGCATCGTTCCAACTCTCGCGGTTCACGCAGCATCTGCGCCTGATCGCCGAAAGCCCGAACTTCGTCGCCAACGACGGCGGCGGCTATGCCTCGCCGGCGGAATACATCAAACTGCAGCTGCGCGATGCCGACAATCGCCGCATGTTCCTGCGCCGGCTCGGGTTTCTGCTGGCCCATCCAGGCGCCTTGCTGACCGCGATCCGTGCCCGCTTCGCGGTGGCACGGCTGTCCCGCAAACGCCCCGGCCTCGATCTGCATTTCAAGTACTGGCTCTACGTCTGGACAAACCTGGCGCTCAAGTACGAAGGTCTGAAGCGGTCCGACTTAGAATTGCATGGCGTCGGCCCGGACTTCGATTACGCTACACTGGTGGCGCAATCCGATACCACCCGATCCGACGAATCGCGGCCGCGCGTCGCTGGTGATACCAAAGACGCCCATCAGCGGCGTTACACCGACCTTGCGCTGCGGCGGCTGGCCGAATCCCGGGCCAAGGCCTGACCGGCGGAAATTCGCCACTGCCCGCTTGCCAATTGGCCGGACCGGCGCTATAACCCGCGCTCCCCGGATGACCGCGGCTAAAAGGGCATGCCCAGGCATCCGAACTGGAACCTCAAGATCAGAGGAGACCGAAATGCCCAAACTGAAAACGAAGTCGGGCGCCAAGAAGCGCTTCCGGCTCACGGCGAGCGGCAAGGTCCGCGCCGGCGTCGCCTACAAACGTCACAATTTGCGCAAGCGCAGCCAGAAGATGAAGCGGCACGCCCGCGGTACCATGGTCTTGACCGACCAGGACGCGCGTCTCGTCAAATCTTACATGCCTTACGCCTGAGCGAGGGAGGATAGACAATGTCACGCGTAACCCGCGCCGTCCCCCGCCATTCCAAGCACAAGAAGCTGTTCAAGCTTGCCAAGGGCTATCGGGGCCGGGCCAAGAACAACCTTCGCATCACGATCGAGCGCGTCGAGAAGGGCCTACAGTACGCCTACCGCGACCGCCGCGCCAAGAAGCGCACCTTCCGCGCACTCTGGATCCAGCGTATCAACGCCGGCGTGCGCGAGCACGGCCTTACCTACTCGCAGTTCATGAACGGCCTCGGCAAGGCTGGTGTCGAAATCGACCGCAAGGTTCTGGCTGATCTCGCCATCGCGGAACCAGCGGCGTTTAAAGGCTTGGTAGATCAGGCACAGGCCGCTCTCGCCAAGACCGCTTGACGCTTAAACGCGTCCCCGACCGCGCGAATTGCAAGGGAGCCCCGCCTGTGCGGTGGCTCCCGTTCGCGTATGGGGATATGGGGATGGGGATGGAATGATATGGACGATCTCGAGGCGCTCCGATCCGAACTGACCGAAGCCGTAACGCAAGCCGCCAGCAGCGATGCGCTGGAAGCGCTGCGTGTCGATGCGCTCGGCAAGAAGGGCCGCATCACGGCGCTGATGAAGGGCCTCGGCGGCATGGACGCGGAAGCCCGCAAGACCGCCGGCCAGGCGCTCAATGCGCTCAAGACCGAGATTTCCGACGCCATCGAGGCGCGCAAGGCCGACCTCAAGGCGGGCGAGCTCGAAGCCAAGCTCGCCGGCGAGCGCATCGACGTCACCCTGTCTCCCCGTCCCGAAGCCGACGGCCGTATCCATCCGATCAGCCAGACCGTCGAGGAAGTGATCGCCATCCTGGGCGAGATGGGCCTCGCCGTCGCCGAAGGGCCCGACATCGAGGACGACTGGCACAACTTCACGGCGCTCAACATTCCGCCCGACCATCCGGCTCGCCAGGAGCACGACACCTTCTATCTGCCGGGCGAGAAGGACGGCGAGCGCATGGTTTTGCGCACCCACACCTCGCCGGTGCAGATCAGGACCATGCAGAACGGCAAGCCGCCGTTCCGTATCATCGCGCCGGGCCGCACCTACCGCTGTGACTACGACGCCACCCATTCGCCGATGTTCCATCAGGTCGAGGGCCTGGTCATCGACGAGGGCATCCACATGGGTCACCTCAAGGGGTGCCTGATCGAGTTCTGCCGGGCGTTTTTCGGCGTCGACGACCTGCCGGTGCGCTTCCGCCCGAGCTACTTCCCGTTCACCGAACCCTCCGCCGAGGTCGACATTGGCTGCACCCGCGAAGGCGGCCAGCTGCGCATTGGCCACGGCGACGATTGGCTGGAAATCCTCGGCTGCGGCATGGTCAACCCGAAGGTGCTGGAGAACTGCGGCGTCGATCCGAACATATACCAGGGCTTCGCTTTCGGCATGGGCATCGAACGCCTGGCCATGCTGAAGTACGGCATCCCCGACCTCCGCACGTTCTATGAGTCCGATCTCCGCTGGCTCAGGCATTACGGCTTCAGCGCACTCGACGTGCCGTCGATGGTGGGAGGACTCAACCGATGAAATTCACCGTCGGCTGGCTCAAGGAGCATCTGGAATTCGACGCGCCCCTGGAAGCGCTGCTCGAACGTCTCACCATGGTCGGCCTTGAGGTTGAGGGTGTCGAGGACCGCGCCAAGGGGCTCGAAAGTTTCGTCGTTGCCCATGTCGTCGAAGCCAAACCGCACCCCAATGCCGACAAGCTCCGCGTCTGCACGGTCGACACCGGCAGCGCCGTCTTCGAGGTCGTCTGCGGCGCGCCCAACGCGCGCACCGGCATGAAGGGCGTGTTCGCCGCCGAAGGCAGCTTCGTCCCGGGCACCGGCATAAAGCTGAAGAAGACCGAGATCCGGGGCGTAGCGAGTTCCGGCATGCTGCTCTCCGAGCGCGAGATGGGCCTTTCCGACGACCACGACGGCATCGTCGACCTGCCCGCCGACACGCCCGTCGGCGCACCGGCGGTCGAGGTCATGGGCCTCGGCGACCCGATCGTCGAGATCGCCATCACGCCGAACCGTGGCGACTGCCTGGGCGTGCGCGGCGTCGCCCGCGATCTGGCCGCCTCTGGCTTCGGCAGCTTGAAGCCGCTCGACACTTCGCCCGTCGCCGGCAAATTCGAAAGTGCGACCAAGGTCGTGCTCGATTTCCCGGACCACGCCAAGGACGCCTGCCCCTATTTCATCGGCCGCACCGTCAAGGGCGTGAGGAACGCGGATAGCCCGAAGTGGATGCAAGACCGGCTGCGTGCCATCGGGCTTCGGCCGATCTCCGTCCTGGTCGACATCACCAACTACATCACCTTTGACTTGGGCCGGCCGCTGCACGTGTTCGACCTCGCCAAGGTCAAGGGCGACATCCGCCCGCGCCTCGCCAAGCCGGGCGAAACCATGCTGGCGCTCGACGGCAAGACCTACGAGCTGGACGAGGAAATGTGCGTCATCG
>JAYOXJ010000200.1:0-7102 GCA_038152725.1 Rhodospirillaceae bacterium | reverse complement strand
AGTCTGGGCCGTGTCTCAGTCCCAGTGTGGCTGATCATCCTCTCAGACCAGCTATAGATCGTCGCCTTGGTGGGCCGTTACCCCACCAACAAGCTAATCTAACGCGGGCTCATCCCAGAGTGGCCGAAGCCTTTCCCCCTAAGGGCGTATGCGGTATTAGCAGTCGTTTCCAACTGTTATTCCCCGCTCCGGGGCAGATTCCCACGCGTTACTCACCCGTGCGCCACTAAGGACATCCAGCAAGCTGGAGCCTTCGTTCGACTTGCATGTGTTAGGCCTGCCGCCAGCGTTCGTTCTGAGCCAGGATCAAACTCTCAAGTTGAATTTCCTATTTCCGATCGAAACCGGAAATCGGAACAACTGGAGCTCCTGCACAAATCATCACTTTAGTTTGGTAAGTAAAGCATTGAGATGCACAGATTGAGCTCCGAATGTCGGCCTGTGATCCAGCCGGTAAAACCGTCTCGATCCCAGACGACAGGCGCCGTCCGCGCATCCCTTCAAATCGTATTCACAATGTCAAATAGCGTGCTCGCGAACCTTCCCCGGTAGGGATCCGGTGCGCTGCGGAGGCGGTTTATAGGGGTTTCCCAATCGGGTGTCAAACCCTTTAAGAAACAATTTTATAATATTTCTTAGCGCCCATATAGCAGAGGAAATTCCCTGTTAACTTTTTTCCCATATGATTGATTCTGTTGATAGAATCGACTATTGCCGCTTGACAGCCGCAAGCCTTGCGGACATTGTCCCAATGCGACGCGTGGTGCGGCGCAAAAAAACTATTCGGTTTTTTTTATGCTCTACCGAGGAATCGCTACAATTACCGGTCTGATCGCCACCGTCGCGGTGTGCTCGGGCTATATCGTTTCCTCTTCGGGCACTGCCGAACACGCCATCAAAGGCATCAAGGAAAGTTTGGCGCTGGCGCCCCTGTCGCTCGGCAATCCTATCGCCGTTCCCGGCATCGAGACCGTTTCGCCGGAAACCATCGCCGCCGCGCCCAAGCCTTCGCGGCCATCGATCGTCACGCAATCGGTAACGCTCGGCGGCGGCGACACGCTGGTCGAAGTGCTGCAGCGCGCAGGCATCGCCAATGACGACACGCACGCGGCGATCCAGGCCTTCGCCAAGGCGTACAATCCGCGCAAGCTGCGCAAGGGCGACGAGCTCGCCATCGCGTTTCGTCCGCACGATGCCGAAGCGGCGGATGCGACCGCGACGCTCGGCACGTTCCTGGGCTTTAAATACAACGCCGCTGCCGATCTCGAAGTCAGCGTGCTGCGCGACGAGAACGGTGGCTTCGAGAGCCGTGAGCGCGCGCGGCCGATCTCGCGCCAGGCGATGCGCGCCGAAGGCGTGATCACGTCGAGCCTCTATGTCGCCGGCAAAGACCATGGCATGAACGACGGCACCCTGGCGGAATTGATCAGACTGTTCTCGTGGGACGTCGACTTCCAGCGCGACATCCGAAAGGACGACGAATTCCAGGTCATGTTCAATCGCGTCACCGACGAGGATGGCCAGGAGATCGGTTCGGGCGAGGTGCTGTTCGCGTCGCTGACGCTGAGCGGAAAGAAGAAGGCGATCTATCGCTTCAAGGGCGACGACGGCCACACCGAATATTTCGACGAGGAAGGACGCAGCGCCCAGAAGGCGCTGATGCGCACGCCCATCGACGGTGCGCGACTGAGCTCCGGATTCGGGCAGCGCCGCCATCCGATTCTCGGCTATAACAAAATGCATCGCGGCGTCGATTTCGCCGCGCCGAGCGGTACGCCGATCTACGCCGCCGGCAACGGCACCATCGTCTACGCCGGGCGCAAGGGCGGCTACGGCAACTACATCCGAATCCGCCACAACGGCAATTACGATACCGCCTACGCACACATGACCGGATTCGCGCGCGGCATGCGCGTCGGCCGCCGCGTCAACCAGGGACAAGTGATTGGCTACGTCGGCACCACAGGGCGCTCGACCGGACCGCACCTCCACTACGAAGTCCTGCGCCAGGGCCAGCAAGTCAATCCCATGCGCATCCGCATGCCGTCGGGCCGCACCCTGGCAGGCGCCGAGATGACGCGGTTCCAAGGACTGCGCGCGGCACTCGACCAGCGCTACGCCCTGCTGCCCAGACTGACCGGCCCGCTGGCGTCGCGTTGAACTCCGTCGACCTCCACCACGACATTTCCGGCACCGACGCCGGCCGCGACGTCGTCATCCTGCACGGGCTATTCGGCATGGGCCGCAACTGGGCCGGCATCGCGCATACGCTCGGCGACAGATACCGCTGCTTCACGGTCGATCTCCGAAACCACGGCAACTCGCCTTGGGCGGACGAGATGACCTACGAGGCGATGGCCGCCGACGTGGCCCGGCTGATCGAACACCACGCCCACGTGCCGGCTGCCGTCGTCGGGCATTCGATGGGCGGCAAGACGGCGATGACGCTGGCGCTCAGCCGGCCCGAACTGGTCGAACGCGTTTGTGTCGTCGACATCGCGCCAGTGCCCTACGACCACAACTTCGAAGGCCACATCCGCGCCATGGCGAACCTGGACACCACGGCGCTGGCCCGGCGCTCGGAAGCGGAGGCGGCATTGCTCGAAGCGCTCGACGATGTCTCGCTGGTGCGCTTCCTGGTGCGCAACCTGAAAGCCGATCCGGCAAGCGGCGGATTCGTCTGGGGCGTCAACCTCGACGCGCTGGCGCGCCACATGGACGACATCCTGGATTTCCCGGTGTTCGAGGCCGACGATGCCTACGAGGGCCCGGCGCTGTTCATGTCGGGAAGTGTGTCCGAATACGTGCAGCCGCATCACCAGGGTGAGATCGAACGGTTGTTCCCGAATGTCCGAACCGAGATCGTCGACGGTGCCGGCCATTGGTTGCACGCCGATAGGCCGGATCAGACGGCGGCGCTGCTGCGCACCTTTCTCGACGCACGGCCGGACTAGGATCCGACCTCGACGGCGATTTCGTTCCTGTCCGCGTTGAGACGTCCGGTGCAGCGCACCCGCGCGTTGTCGCCGCGTACGGCCTCGAACGTCGCCGGCATCAGTGACACTTCGAGCTTGACCCGCTCGACCAGCTTGGCGCCGACGTCTTCGAAGCGGCTACCAAGGAAATGCGCCTTCGGCTTGAACGCATTGGCCAGATACCAGCCGGCGGCGTTCGGACCGCCGGGCGCACCCAGCGTCAGATCGGCGACCAGGTCGTGGAACACCGCGGTGCAAGATTCGCGAGTCCGGCTCACCGCCGGAAGCGGCACCGATACGTAAAGCGTGATCTGGTTGCCGCGCCAATCGTAGATGGTGCCGGTGACCGGCTTTCCCATGCCGTAGCCGAGCCGGTTCGGCAGCGTGCGCAAGGCAGCGGCGGCGATATCCTGATCGAGTTGCGCGATGCCCCAGTCGAACAGCGTGACCGGCTCACTCATCAGGCGGCGGAAGATGTCTTTGTCGCCTTCTTCGTCGGCGACCGTGACGCCCACAGTGACCACGCTCAACACCGCGGTCAGAGCAAGAGCGACAACGAGGCGCACACGAGACGTCTGCATGGCGCGATCCTACCATGCTCCCGCCCGACAACTTAGTGACAATTTCAGGCTTCGCCGGAAATGGCGAGCAGACCCTGGGCGATGTTGCGGTTGATGTCGATGAGCGCGTCGAGCGGCGCGCGCTTGCGGGTGACGCGAAGCTGCAGCAGGGCGCGGTCGACATAGAGGCTGAGACTGAGCAGCTTGGCGCGGAGAGCGGTCGGCAGCTTCGAGCCGGGCTGGGAAAGATCGGCCTGCAGCGCCGTCCACAGGATCCGATTGTAGGTGAGCGCATATGACCTGGCTGCGGCATCGGCGGTGCCGTTGGCGACGGCGTCGAGCTGCATCGCCGCCTTGGCGAAGGCGCGGCCCTCGGCGACACGGCCGGTGACGCTGGCGCGCTCGTTGCGGGCGTAGAGCTGGGCCGGGTTGCGGGCGGCGAAGGCGTTCATGGCGTCTCAGCGTCCCCCTACAACAGTTCCGCGATCAGGCCTTGCGAGCGCTGGGCGACGCCCAGGGTCTCGATGCCCAGGTCCTGACGGAGCTGCACGGCCAGGAGCCGGGCACCTTCCTCGTTTAGATCGGCTTCGACCAGCTTGGCGGCGCCGTCCTCTAGGGTGTTGGTCAGGTCCTTGATGAAATTGTCGCGCACCTGCAGGGACGCGATCGAACTGCCGAGGCCCGCGGCCTGCACGCGCACCTGGGTGATGACGCCGTCGAGCTGTTTGACCGCGGCTTCGATATCGGAATCGCTGGCGAAATTGTTGAAGGTCGCGGCGGCACCGATGCCGAGCCCACCGGCGTCGGCCGCCTGGCCCGAGATATTGATCTGCGATGAGCCGGTCTCGTTGACGGTGACGTCGAGATTACTTGGGCTCGCGGCGATCAGGTTGGTGCCGCTCAGGCCGGCGTCATTGGCGAGGTTGGTGATCTGCTGACGCAACACGTCGAATTGTTCGGCCGCCGCGGCGCGCGCCTCGGCAGATGCGCCCTTGACCGAAAGCGCGATGCCCTTGAGCTGTCTGGAGAGATCCTCGATGGCGTCGAGGCCGACCAGCGAAGCCTCCACCGTGGATGCGGCCTGGCCGATGTCGTCCTTGGCGGCCAGCAAGCCGCGCGCGCGGTCGCTCAACGCCTTGGCCTGGAAGAACGCCGGCGGATCGTCCCTGACCTGCGAGACCTTGAGCTCGGTCGCCAAACGCCGCGTCGTCTGCGCGCGCAGTTCGCTCGTACGCTGCAGCAGCGTGAGCGCCTGGCGGCTGGCGGTTGAGAGGGTGACGTCCGACATGGTTCCGGTCCGATTGATCCAATTCTGTCTGGATCATAGCGTGCGGCGAGACCGAAACACAGTGCGTCCGGTCACAGTGACAGGGGTCACAGAAAAAGACCGCTCCGGCAACCAAATGCCTGGAAACGCGGCCTTTTTCGTGTCGGTTTAAGCGGCCTCGGCGAGTGCGCCATTGAAGGTCAGGCCGCCGTCGGTGGCCGAGATCTTGACCGTATCGCCCTCCTTCACCCGGCCCTCCAGATAGAGGCTGGCGAGCGGATTCTGGAGATCGGTCTGGATCACGCGCTTCAACGGCCGGGCACCGTAGACCGGGTCGTAACCCTTGTCGGCGAGCCTTGCCTTGGCGGCATTGTCGAGCTCGATGGTGATGTTCTTGTCCTTGAGCAGCTTCTCGAGGCGGCCGAGTTGGATGTCGACGATGCCGTCCATGTGTTCACGGAACAGCCGATGGAACAGGATTATCTCGTCCATCCGGTTGATGAACTCGGGCCGGAACGCCATCTTCACCACCTCCATGACCTCGCCGCGCACGGCGGACGAATCCTGGCCTTCCTGCTGGTTGGCGAGGATGTCGCCGCCCAGGTTCGAGGTCAGCACGATCATGGTGTTGCGGAAGTCGACGGTGCGGCCCTGGCCGTCCGTCAGCCTGCCGTCGTCGAGCACCTGCAAGAGTACGTTGAAGACGTCTGGATGGGCCTTTTCGACTTCGTCGAACAGAATCACCTGGTAGGGCCGGCGGCGGACGGCCTCGGTCAGCGCGCCGCCCTCGTTGTAGCCGACGTATCCCGGCGGTGCGCCGATCAGCCGCGCCACCGCGTGCTTCTCCATGTATTCCGACATGTCGATGCGGACCATCGCCTGTTCGTCATCGAACAGGAAGGCGGCGAGCGCCTTGGTCAGTTCCGTCTTGCCAACGCCGGTGGGGCCTAAGAACAGGAACGAACCGATCGGCCGGTTGGCGTCCTGCAAGCCGGCGCGCGCACGCCGGATCGCGTTGGAAACGGCGATCAGCGCTTCCTCCTGGCCGACGACCCGGTTACGCAACGCGTCTTCCATGTGCAAAAGCTTTTCGCGTTCGCCCTGTAACATCTTGTCGACCGGAATCCCGGTCCAGCGCGAGACGACGCGGGCGACATGTTCGTCGGTGACTGCTTCTTCGACAATGCGCGAATCTTCCGCGTCCTCGGCCCTGCGCACGCGGGCTTCCAGTTTGGGGATCAGGTCGTACTGTAGTTCGCTCGCTTCCTCGAGCCGGCCCTCGCGCATGGCGCGCTCGACGGCGATACGCGCGCGATCGAGTTCTTCCTTTGCCTTGGTCGCATCGGCGAGTTGGTTCTTGGCCTGCTCCCACTGCGCGGTCAACTCGAGCGATTGCTCTTCCAAATCGGCGAGTTCGACTTCGAGCTTCTCCAGGCGCTGGCGCGAAGGCTCGTCATCTTCCTTCTTGATCGCCTCTCGCTCAATCTTGAGTTGGATGATGCGGCGGTCGAGTTCGTCCAGTTCCTCCGGCTTGGAATCGACCTGCATGCGGAGCCGGCTGGCGGCTTCGTCGACCAGATCGATGGCCTTGTCTGGCAGGAAGCGGTCGGTGATGTAGCGGTTGGACAGCGTCGCGGCAGCGACCAGCGCACCGTCGACGATGCGGACACCATGGTGCAGTTCGTACTTCTCCTTGATGCCGCGCAGGATCGAGATGGTGTCCTCGACCGTCGGCTCGGAGACGAACACCGGCTGGAACCGGCGCGCCAATGCCGCATCCTTCTCGACGTACTTTCGGTACTCATTGAGCGTGGTGGCGCCGACACAGTGCAGTTCGCCGCGCGCCAACGCCGGCTTCAACAGGTTCGACGCATCCATCGAGCCTTCCGACGCACCGGCGCCGACCAGCGTGTGCATCTCATCGACGAACAGGATGATCTGTCCGGCGGAAGCAGTGACCTCCTGGAGCACGGCTTTCAGGCGTTCCTCGAACTCGCCGCGGAACTTGGCACCGGCGACCAAGGCGCCCAGGTCGAGCACCATCAGCTTTTTCTGCTTCAGGTTCTGCGGCACGTCACCGGCGATGATGCGTTGCGCCAGCCCTTCGACGATGGCGGTCTTGCCGACGCCCGGCTCGCCGATCAGCACCGGATTGTTCTTGGTGCGGCGCGACAGCACCTGGATGGTGCGGCGGATTTCCTCGTCACGGCCGATGACCGGATCGATCTTGCCCTCGGCCGCGTCCTCGGTGAGATCGCGGGCATATTTCTTGAGCGCGTCGTAGGTATCCTCGGCGCTGG
>JAYOXJ010000199.1:0-7108 GCA_038152725.1 Rhodospirillaceae bacterium | reverse complement strand
ACACCCGCGAGGCTGGCTACAAGGCGACGCTCGCCACCGCGCGCCGCTTCTTCGACGGCAAGCCGCATACCATGCCTTCGTTCCTGGACGCGCTCCGCGTCCAGGAACTGGTCGAGGCCGTGCTCGCGTCGGGCTAGGCGCCGATCAAACCGGCGAAATGCAGCCCGAGGCCGATCGACGCCGCCGCGCCCAGGAGCCACATCATCGAGATCTTGAGGCGGAACAGGACGAAGATGGCCGCCGCGACAAGCAGCAGCGCGATCGCATCGACCGAGGCCAGTTCCGGCACCGCCAGATGCATCCCGAATTTCTCGAAGCTGCCGACCTCGTGGAACACGACATGGAGCGCAAACCAGACGGCCAGGTTGAGGATGACGCCGACGACCGCCGCGGTAATCGCCCCCAAGGCCGCCGACAGCGCCTTCGAGCCGCGCAGCCGCTCGACATAGGGCGCACCCAGGTATATCCAGAGGAAGCAAGGTGCGAAGGTGACCCAGGTGGTGAGCAAGGCACCGAGCGTTCCCGCCGTCAGCGGCGAGAGCGTGCCGGGATCGCGGAAGGCACCCATGAAGCCGACGAACTGCGTCACCATGATCAGCGGCCCGGGCGTGGTCTCGGCGAGGCCGAGGCCGTCCAGCATCTCGCCGGGGGCCAGCCAACCGTAGGTGTCGACTGCCGCCTGGGCGACGTAGGCGAGCACCGCATAGGCACCGCCGAACGTGACCACCGCCATCTTCGAGAAGAACATCGATATGTCGGTGAAGACGTTGCCTGGCCCCAAGACGGTCAACAGAACGACCACCGGCGCCAGCCACAACACGGCCAAAACTGTTGCAATGGAAAAGACACGGGCGTTCTCAGGCTTGGCATGATGCGGTACGTCTTCGCCGAGAATGGTCTCGCTCGCCTGGACGACCTTGCCCTTGGCCGACGAGCCATGGCCGCCACCGCCGCCGAAAGCCGGATGTCCGGCCCGCCCGGCGAAATAACCGATGGCGCCGGCGGCGACGATGATCGCCGGAAACGGCGCTGCGAAGGCGAAGATGGCGATAAACGAGAGCGCCGCGATCGCGATCATGGCGGAATTGCGGAGTGCGCGCGAACCGATCCGCACCACCGCCTGAAGGACGATGGCCAGCACCGCCGCCTTTAGGCCGAAGAACGCCGCGGCGACGAAGCCGACCTTGCCGTAAAGCGCGTAGATGCAACTCAAGGCGAGCACCGCGATGGCACCCGGCAGCACGAAGAGCAGGCCGGCAATCAACCCACCGACCCAGCGATGCATGAGCCAGCCGATATAGACAGTCAGTTGCTGCGCTTCAGGCCCGGGCAACAGCATGCAGAAATTGAGCGCATGCAGGAACCGCGCCTCGCCGAGCCATTTCTTTTCCTCGACGACGATGCGGTGCATGACGGCGATCTGTCCTGCCGGGCCACCGAAGCTCAAGAGCGCGACACGCGTCCATACCACCAGCGCCTCTCGGAACGTCGGCCACGGCCGGCCGTCGGCGCCGGTCGTCGGCAGGTTCCCGTCTACCGGACCGCTCATGCCGCCACCCCGTGATGCTTGGCGCCGGCCGCAACCGTGTTTCGTGCCCAACTGTATAGCGCGTCGTAAACCACCATGGCCCGGTCGAGTTGGTCGAGATCGTCGGTAATGAGCGCGGAGAGGCCGAGCGATACCGCAACCAGCCCACCGGACTCAGGCGTCAGATCCGGCCGCCCCGTATCGGCGCCGCGCGCCACCTTGGCAAGCAGTGCCATCGCCGGGTCGGCGGCAAGCCCCCAATCCTCGACCATGGCGTCGAACGTGCATTTCTCTGCGCGATGGTTCCATTGCGCACCATCGACGTCGAACGGGGTGGCATGGAATTTCTCGGCCACGGCCATCACCTCGGACGCCTGCACGAACAGGAACACGGCGCGGCGGTCGACGAAGCGGCGAACGAACCACGGGCAGGCGATGCGGTCGACTTTCGGCCGCGCCCGCGTGACCCAATGGCTGAGCCCCCGCGCATCGCGCTGCCCGGCGGCATCCGCCGGCACCAACGGCAGGCCGGCATCCCGCCAGGCCACGAAGCCCCCTTCCAGCGTGGCCGCGCCGGCACCGGCGCAGCGCGCATAGGCGGCGGCGCCCTGGCTGATCTTGAGGCCACGTTGGCAGTAGACGACGATATCGCGGCCGGCGAACTCGGCCGCCCAATCGCGGGCGTCCAGGCCGGGCCGGTAGATCGCGCCCGGAATCAGGCGCGGGTCGGCGGCGAAGTCCTCGGCCGTGCGGCCATCGATTACAACCGGGCAATCGGGCAGCCCGATTCGGCGCCAGAGCGCTTCGACGGACAAGGGCTGGTCGGATGGGGAGTGAATTGGGGTCATGCTGCGTCCCTTTCGAATACAGGCGGAACGCGATTCTTGGGCATGACGCCTGACGGGGAGATCGCTGTCCCCATGGCAGCGGTTATAACAGAACTCCGAATTTCGTCAATCGGCATCGATCGATCACGCAGATGTTAGTGGCCGACCCAGAATTCCTGGGGACGCTCGAACGGAAATTCGGCAAAATCATCGAGACGGTCTTTCGGCACCGGCCAGGGAGATGACAATGAAACCAGCATGGACGTTTTTCACCGCCGCGCTCTTGGCGGCAATGATCGGCTCGGCGCCAGCATCGGCGGCCGAAGTCAAGGTAACGCCGCTCGGCAGCCACACCGGCGAATTCTGTAGGTTCGACCGCGCCTTGATCTTCGAAGACCCGGACGGAACCCGCGTCCTCTATGACGCCGGTCGCACGGTCGCCGGCGGTGACGACCCCAGGCTCGGCAAGATCGACGTTCTATTGGTCACGCACATGCATGGCGACCATGCCGGCGACAGCCGTATCCCCAACGTGGATACCGGTACGTGCGAAAAGCCCGACGTCTCCGTGAAGACCGTACCCAACACCAACACGGCAGAGATCGCCGCAGTGAAGAAAGCCATGATCATCACCGGGAGCGAGATGCCGCGCTTTTTCGCCGGCAAGCTGAAGGCGCTGGGCGGCGACCCCAAGAAATCGGTGCTGGTGCGCTTCGGCGCATCGCGCAAGGTCGGCGGCGTGACGCTGACCACCGTACCCGCGGCGCATTCGAACGGTATCACCGGCGCCATGGTCGGTGGCGAACTCGGAAAGCAGTTGAACGAATCCGGTTTGACCGCATACGCCGGTCCACCTACCGGCTACGTGCTGACCTTCAGCAATGGTCTCGTCGTTTATCTCTCCGGTGACACCGGCGTCACCGCCGAACAGAAGATCGTGGTCGGCGACCAGTACAAGGCGAAATTGGTGGTCATGAACATCGGCGATCTGTTCACCACGGGTCCAAAGGAAGCGGCCTATGTCGTCAACGAACTGATCAAACCGGCATCGGTGATCGCTTCGCACGCCAACGAGGTCGGCACCAAGGACGGAAAAGTCGTTTCGGGTACGCGCACCGAGGTGTTCATGAAGGCGGCGAAAATGCCCGTACACATACCGTTGAGCGGGCGTGCCATGGCCTTCGATGGCGGCGGCAAGTGCGTATCCGGCTGTTGATCGGCCGGCGAACCGACTTGTCCTAACCAACCGGGCGCCTAGGCATAGTCCCCCGGTCAGGAAAACCCGGCGGTTCGCCGGCGCTTCCGACGGGTCGGCAACGCGTGCGCCGAAACCTGGGTTTTCCGGGCATTCGGAATACGGAGCACTTTCAATCCACCCGGGTTAACTCTTGAGTAACCCGGTTTTGCGACTAATTGGGAATACTGGTCCTGTTCTCAGCCACCTAAGGGGGTGCGGATGGCCGCCGGCGTTCCGGTCACTTTACTGTTTGCCGAGGAGAAGTCCTGGTTGCGCGAGTTGTTTCGCCCGACCCTTATGATGCTTGGCTGCGACGTCGTCGCCGAGGCGAGTTGTCATACCGAGGCGGTCCGATTGTTCACTGAACATCGTCCCAACCTGATTTTGACCAATATGCGACTCTCGGTGGGAACCGATCTCGACGTGCTTAACGACGTCAAATCGATCGATCCGGCGGCCCGGGTGGTGTTTCTCACCACCCATGACGACGCAAACACCAGGAAACAGTGCATGGATGCCGGCGCCAGCGGCTTCATCGTCAAGAACCGCCCGATCGAGGATTTCATCGCGGCGCTTGCCGAACACCTGCCGATCCCGGCCGCGGCCTGATAGGCCCGCGTTACTGCAGGCGGACGTACTCGAAATCGCCTTCCTTGTTGTCGACGCCGATACGCGGCGGTGCGATCCAGCCGGCGAACTTGCCCGGCGTCGTTTCCGGCACCATCAAATCCCGCAGATACTTGAGGTCGCTCTCCGTCGGCAGCCACTCGTCGCGGCGTCCGTTCCAAGCGGCCTCGTCCAGCGCCTCACCCGTAGTCGAGACATGCATGCCGGCAAACTCGCCGACCCGGCGGCTGAATGCCATATGCGGCGGCTTGATCTCGAAATCGACGCCGGCATCGGCGATGATCTTGTTCCAGCGATCCAGCCCGCCCTGACATTCGCGCATGTAGTCGTCGAGAAGACGGGCATTGATGGCGTTCAATGCCGGCATGTCCTCCTTCTCGAAACGGCCGTCCTTGAAACGCAGCACCGGATAGGTGGCATCTTCCAGCGTGTGGTCGTCGTCGATGCGGGTCTCCTTGTAGCGGCCCTTGAGCCCGGCGTTGAAGTAGGTCGCCGCGTTGGTTGAGATTTCCGAACCGAACAGATCTCGCGTCACCGAGAGGTGGAAGTTCGCCTTCTTCTGCATCAAGGGAAGGTCGATGACACCGAGCGCGCGCACGGCATCGACGTCATAGGGGTCCTTGATGCCGGCATCGTTCATGGCCTCGCAGGTGCGGCGGATGGCGCGGCCGACGCCGCTTTCCCCGACGAACATGTGGAATGCTTCTTCCGTCAGCATGAAACGGGTGGCGCGGGCCAGCGGATCGAAACCGGATTGCGCCAGGCTTTCCAGTTGCATCTTGCCGTCGCGGTCGGTGAAGAAGGTGAACATGAAGAAGGACAGCCAATCCGGCGTCTCCTCGTTGAAAGCGCCGAGCAGACGCGGCTTGTCGGCATCGCCGGAACGGCGCTGCAACAATGCTTCCGCCTCCTCGCGACCGTCGCGGCCGAAATATTTCTGCAGGAGATGCACCATCGCCCAGAGATGGCGGCCTTCCTCGACGTTGACCTGAAACAGGTTGCGAAGGTCGTAGTTGGACGGGCAGGTCTTGCCGAGATAGCGCTGCTGTTCGACCGACGCCGGTTCGGTATCGCCCTGCACGACGATGAGGCGACGCAAGAGCGCGCGGTATTCGCCGGGCACTTCCTGCCACGCGGGCTCGCCCTTGTGCTTGCCGAAGGGAATGGTCCGCCCCTCCTCCTTTGGCGCCAAAAGGATGCCCCAGCGATACTCCGGCATTTTCACGTAGTCGAATACCGCCCAGCCGCCATTGTCGACGCCGACGGCGGTGCGCAGATAGACGTCGGCTTCCTGGAAACCGTCCGGCCCCATGGATTTCCACCAGTCGATGAATTTCGGCTGCCAGCGTTCGAGCGCACGAAGCAGCGCCCGGTCAGACGAGAGATCGACGTTGTTGGGAATGAGGTCGTCGTAATTGACCTCGACCATCGACTGGTTCGAAATCGCGCCTTCGATGTCCATGTTCATACCCTTTCCTTGTCATAGTTCGGCCGGCGGCCGGTGCCGTAGAGCTTGAGCGCGCCTTCGGCGCCGACGGCATTGGGCCGCTGGAAAATCCAGTTCTGCCAGGCGGTCAGGCGCCCGAAAATTTTCGTCTCCATGGTTTCCGGGCCGGCGAAACGCAGGTTCGCCTCCATGCCGACGAGTCCGTCCGGGGAATAACTCGCACGTTCCTCGATCAGCATGCGGATTTCATTATCCCAATCGATGTCGTCGGGCGCCATGGTGACGAGGCCGGCATCGAGTGCCGCCGCCGCGTCCAGCGCTTTGCCGATCAGGCCGCGTGCGGCTTCCAGCGTCTCGGGCTCGCCCAGGAAACGTGTCGCCATCCGGCTCAAGCCGTTGGCCATGGGGAAAGCGCCGAAGTTGAGGTCGGATAATCCCATCGTGGCCGGGTCACGGTTGTCGCCCTCGAAGGTGCCGTCCAACATGTAGCAGCGGTCGGCGGCGAACATGATCTCGGCCAAAAATCCCTGGAAGCAGCTTTCCGGCAGCACTTCACAAATCAGCGTGCGCGAGGTCACGTCGATGCGCTTGAAGGTGCGCTTCCAGTAGAGCAGCACCTCGCGCCCGAGCCAATCTCCGGCAACGGAGTGCAGGAAGGCGTCGTAGGCCAGCACGGCAGCGCCGTCGCCGCGGCTCTGGAACACCAGCGTGCCCAGGGTCGGTTCGTTGAAGCGTAGATGCAACAGCGCGTCGTCGAGGGCGCGGGCCAGTGCCAGCGGCCAGAACCCGTCGCCTTCGGAAACCATCGCGACGGCATCGGCGGGCGGCGGCGTATCCGGCCCCAAAAGCGTCAGTTCGGCGACGCCGTGCTCGCGGTCGAAAGTGACTTCGAGGGTCGGATAACGCATGCCGCCGTCGGTGATTTCACGCTCCAGATCGCCGAGCACAATGCCTTTCGCGTCGTCCGGCCGGTCCGAAGCGGCGGCAAGGCCTTCGACGCGTTCGGCGACGCGTGCCTCGAATTCGGAACCGCGCACGGCCTCGTCGACAAGGCGCCACTCGACAGCCTTGGCGCCGCGAATGCCCTCTTCCGTGGTGCAGAAGATATCGGCGAGATCACGCCGCACCCGACGCTTGTCGACCAGGCGTGTCAGACCGCCGGTGCCGGGCAGCACCGCCAGAAGCGGCACTTCCGGCAGCGACACGGCGGCATTACCATCGTCGATCAGCATGATGTGGTCGGTGGCCAAGGCGAGCTCGTAGCCGCCGCCCGCGGCCGTGCCGTTGACGGCGGCGATGTAGCGCTGGCCGGAGTTGGCGCTGGCGTCCTCGATCGAATTGCGGGTCTCGTTGGTGAACTTGCAGAAGTTGACCTTGTGCACGTGGCTGGCGCCGCCCAGCATCTTGATGTTGGCGCCGGCGCAGAACATGCGCTCCAACGC
>JAYOXJ010000198.1:3941-7117 GCA_038152725.1 Rhodospirillaceae bacterium | reverse complement strand
CCGCCTGTTTGATCTCCTGGCGGACTACCTCGTTCTCGGCCAGCTTGGCCTTGCGCTCGGCCTTGACCTGCACCGGCAGCGCCAGACGCGGCGCCACCACGGTGGTGCCGACGACGATGCCGACGACGACACCGACGATGATTCCGACGATCATGTTGCGCATGCTTTAGTCCCCTTGCGCGATTTCTTGGCGCGAGTCCTGGGGCCTCGCGGCCGAGCGCCAGACGATGCCACGCGCGCGCCGGAGAGGCAATTCCGCCAGCTTCGCTCAGTGCTGCTTGGCGCGCACCATGATCGCGGCGATGCTGTCCTCGCCCAGCGCCCGGTAGGCTTCCAGCCGGTGCAGGCCCTCGACCAGCACCAGCCGGCCGTCGCCCTGGCGGACGTGGATCGGCGTCTTCAGGCCCTCTTCCATGATGCTCGCGGCCAAGGCCTCGACCTTCGCCGCGTCGAGCGTCTTCTTGCGTTTCACGGGGACGTAGATGTCGTCGATCACGACATTTTGGGTCTTCAGGAGACGTGGTTCCATGGGCGCTCCCTCCGGGCGGCGCCAGATTGGCCTATCCAGCGACCGAAGTATATGGTGATCTTTCGCAACGATTGATCGCTGAGGGAGCCATGCCATGACCCACCCCGTTCTCGTCCCCGGCAACGTCGCCGTCGTCACCGGTGCCGCGAGCGGCATCGGCCTCGCCGCCGCCAAGCGCTTCGCCGCCATGGGAATGAAGGTTGCGCTCGCCGATCTCGCCTCCGACGCCTTGGAGAGCGCGCGGGCCGAGGTCGCCACGGCCGGCAGAAAGGGCGACGTCATCGCTGTCGCCACCGACGTTTCCGACGCAGCCCAGGTGACGGCGCTGCAAGCCCAGGTGAGCGCGGCATTCGGCGGCACCGATTTCCTGATGAACAACGCGGTGATGCGCGAACGCGCCTCGACCTGGTCGTCGCCAGAGGCCTGGCGGCGCAACATCGAGGTCAACCTGTTCGGCGTCATCAACGGCGTCCAGGCCTTCCTGCCGGCGATGCTGGCGCGTGGCCGGCCCGGCGTCGTCGTCAACGTCGGTTCCAAGCAAGGCATCACCAATCCACCCGGCAACGCGCCCTACAACGTCGCCAAGGCGGCGCTCAAATCCTACACCGAACTGCTCCAGCACGAACTCAGGAACACCGAGGGCGCGCGAGTGACGGCGCATCTCCTGATCCCGGGCATGACCACCACCGGCGGGCGCGAGCACCGGCCGGGCGCCTGATGGCCCGATCAGGTCGTCGACTACATGCTGGACGCCTTGGAAGCGGGCAGTTTCTACATTCTCTGTCCGGACGGCGAGGTGACCCTCGAAATGGATGCCAAGCGCATGCTGTGGGCGGCCGGCGACGTTGCCGAGAACCGCCCGGCGCTGACCCGCTGGCATCCGGACTGGAAAGTGGCGTTCGACGCATTCATGACCTCTGGCGGCTAGCCCCCGCCGGGTGCTATGATGCGCCCGGTTCCACATTCAGGTGCCTCGCCGCCATGGCGCGCCAATCCATTCGTCGAAGTTTGCTTTACGTCCTCGCCGTGGCGTCGGTTGCCATGGGCCCGGATGCCGCCCGCGCCGCCTGCGGCAGCGTCGTCACGCTTCCCGCCCACGACGGCACCCCACAACACTACAGCCTCGCCGGCGACGCCAAGAGCGCCAAGGCGGCGCTGGTGCTTCTGGTCGGTGGCGGTGGCCACGTCGCCATGGACGATGGCGGCTGCGCCACCAAGCTCAAGGGCAATTCGCTGATCCGCCAGCGCGACGCGTTTCACGCGGGCGGCATGGTTACGGCACTGCTCGATGCGCCGGGCGACCATCACGAACAGGACGGGCTCGGCGGTTTCCGTCTCGATCCTCGCCACGCCGAGGATATCGGCAAGGTGATCGCCGACGTGCGCGCCAAGACCGGTCTGCCGGTCTGGGTCGCCGGCACCAGCCGCAGCACCATTGCCGCTGCCATTGCGGCGGCCCGGCTGGCCGGCGCCGCCGCGCCCGACGGTGTGATCCTGACCTCGCCGCTGACCAAGGGTTTCGCCGGCGGGCGCAAGCCCTGGGTGGCGCAGGACGTGTTCAAGCTCGACCTCTCGGCGATCAAGGCGCCGTTACTGGTCATCGTGCAGGAACGCGACACCTGCATCCGCACGCCACCGGAACTGGGCGCCAAGATCGTCGAGGACGCGGGCAGTGCCCGCAAGCAGAGCGTCGTCGTCACCGGCGGACCGGATTGGAGCGGCACCAAGGGCGAGGCCTGTCAGGGCCACTCGCCGCACGGTTTCATCGACCAGTGGGACGACGTCGCCGCCGGCATGGTGCGTTTCGTCAAGGGCGGCAGCTACTGAACATCGCCGCCGGATTGGGCTTAAGCCCCCGGAATATTGACCAAATCTTCATCTTTGGTCGCCACGATGGCCGGAGCCTTTTCGTTCGGGGGACATTGACATGGGCAAGCCCGCCGCGGAGAACGAACCGACAGATCTCGACGAGATGACGCACAACGAACTGCGGGTCATGCACCGCGAGGCCTCGACGGCGATGCTGTTCGCCAAGGCCGTTCAGTGGGGTGCGGTCTGCGTCTCCATGACCATCTTCACCGTCGCCATTTTCGTCGACCGCTCGGTCCGTCCGCTCGACACCTTCGACAACCTGCTGTCGATCGCCATCATCCTGTTCGCCTGCGGCGCCATCTTCATGCTGTTCATGTACCAGATGTGGCAGTTCAACGAGATCAAGCGCATCCGCCTGATCGAGGCGCACTTCTCGTCGTGGACGCGGCGCGTCAACAACATCGAGTCCCGGCGCGAGAAGGCGGTCGAGCGCTACACCATGCTGGCGTTCATGATGGCGCTGGTGATCGGCAGCGCCGTGATCGCCATCACCGCGATTCGGTAAGGGGCGAAGAACGTCTCTAGCTGAGGAGAAATGGTCGGAGTGAGAGGATTCGAACCTCCGGCCCCTGCGTCCCGAACACAGTGCTCTACCAGGCTGAGCTACACTCCGACCGGTGTCCGGCAGACAAATCGGGAGCCGGACAGGGGCGCGTTATAGCGCCCCCCGGGGCTGGGAGCAAGGCTCGCGAAACTCAAATTCGTCATTGCCGGGCTTGCCCCGGCAATCCACGGACCCCCGGGTCAAGCCCAGGGGGGACGGCCGCTATGTGGG
>JAYOXJ010000198.1:0-3931 GCA_038152725.1 Rhodospirillaceae bacterium | reverse complement strand
TCGCGCGCGATGGCGCCGTAGTGCCGGGCGCGCTTGAGCGTATCATCCAAGGCCCCGGGGCGGGCCATCAGCTGGATGGCGTGCTGGAGGTCGTCGTCGGTCTGTTCCAGGTCTTCGAGGGTGCGCCGCCAGAACGCGCGCTCTTCGTCGTCGCCGCGGCGGAACGCCAGGATGACCGGCAGCGTGATCTTGCCCTCGCGGAAATCGTCGCCGACGGTCTTGCCGAGCTTAGCCTGCTCGGCCGAGTAGTCGAGCACGTCGTCGACCAGCTGGAAGACGATGCCCAAATTCATGCCATAGGTTTCGAGCGCCTCTTCCTCGACCATCGGGCGGTCGGCGACCACGGCACCGACCCGGCAGGCGGCGGCGAACAGCTGCGCGGTCTTGCCCTTGATCACGTCGAGATAGGCGGTCTCGCCGGTTTCGGTGTCGTTGGTGGTGATCAGCTGCAGCACTTCGCCCTCGGCGATGACGGCGGACGCGTGGCTCAAGATGCGGAGTACGTCCAAGGAACCGTCCTCGACCATCAGTTCGAAGGCGCGGGAGAACAGGAAATCGCCGACCAGTACGCTCGGCTTGTTGCCGAACACCGCGTTGGCCGACTGCAGGCCGCGCCTTAAGTTGCTCTCGTCGACGACGTCGTCGTGCAGCAGCGTCGCGGTGTGGATGAATTCGACGCAGGTGGCCAAGGCGACGTGGCGCTGGCCGCCCTGGTCGGCGGCGTAGCCGCACATGCGCGCGGCCGCGAGGGTCAGCATCGGGCGTAGGCGTTTGCCGCCGGCCGCGACGATGTGCCCGGCGAGCTGCGGGATCAACGCCACGGGCGAGTCCATCTTCTGCACGATCAGCGCGTTCACCGCCTTCAAGTCTTCGGCGACGATCGCGGTCAGTGCGTCGAGCGACGGTTTCTTGCGTTCGCCATCCAGGCTTACGACGATGCCCATGGTCCCTCCCAGGTCCGCCCCCGATACCCCCGCCGCGAAAAACCGGCCGGCGAGTGCCACTTGGGGGCGCGCGCCTTGACGGCGCGCTCCATCCTTAAGAGCATAGCACCGGAGGGCGCTCGGGCAAGTGCCGAGCGGCCGCCTGGACCATTGGGGGGAAGCGCCATGATCGAACTGGTGCGCAGCAACGACACGGTGTTCCTGTCGTGGCTGACCATGCGTCTCGAACAGGAGGACATCGGCGCCGTCGTGCTCGACGGCCACGCCGCCGTCGCCGACGGTTCGATCGCGGCGATCCAGCGCCGCGTCATGGTCGCCGACGACGACATCCACCGTGCGCGGCGCGTGCTCGAAGAGGCCGACGACTTGTGAGCGTGGCTGATTTCGGCGTCACCGAGACCCGGCTGCTCGGCGGCCGCGTCGTCGTTTTTCAGCCCGCGAAGGGATACCGCACCGCCATCGACGCGGTGCTGCTCGCCGCCGCCGTGCCGGCGCAGATGGGCGAAAGCGCGCTCGAACTCGGCACCGGCGTCGGCGCCGCCGCGTTCGCCCTGGCGGCGCGCGTCGAAGGTGTTCATGTCACGGCGCTCGAACGCGAAGCGGCGTTCGCCGAACTGGCGAAGAAGGGCGTCGCTGCCAACGGCTTCGAGGGCCGCGTCGTGGTCATCCCCGGCGACGTGCTGGCGCCGCCCAAAATCGTCGCCGACGGCGGGTTCGATCATGTGTTTCTCAATCCGCCCTACGTCGCGGCCGGCACGTCCCGGCCGTCGCCCGACCCGTTGAAGCGCGCCGCCACGGTCGAGGGCGAGGCCAGGTTCGAGGATTGGCTGAAATGCGCGGCCATGGCCTGCAAGGCGGGCGGCACGGTCACGGTGATCCACCTGGCCCAACGCGTGCCGGAAATCGTCGGCGGCATGGCGGCGCTCGGTTTTGGCGCGCAGGAGGTTTTGATGCTGGCGCCGAAAGCCGGTGGCAAGCCTAAGCGCGCCATCATCCGCGGGCGCTTGGGGGCTACGGCGGGCGTCACCGAACATCCGCCATTGGTGCTGCACGAGGCCAACGGCGATTACACGGCGGCGACGGAGAACGTGCTTCGTCACGCCGAAAGCCTGCTATAGTACAGGCATGGACTTGATCGATCCGATCCGCCCCTACTTGCCGGAACGCTGGCGCAACCCCAAACCGGTGGTCGCGGTGCTGCCGCTCTCGGGCGTCATTTCGGCGCGCGGGCGCTTTTCGCAAGGGCTCAGCCTCGCCGCACTGGCGTCGCGCATCGAACGCGCGTTCAAGATCAAGCATTTGAAAGCGGTCGCGCTGGCAATCAATTCGCCGGGCGGCTCGCCGGTGCAGTCGGCGTTGATCGCCGGGCGCATCCGCGACCTCGCGGCGGAGCAGGACATCCCTGTCTTCGCCTTCATCGAGGATGTCGGCGCGTCCGGCGGCTACTGGCTCGCCTGCGCCGGCGACGAGATCTTCGCCGAGGCTTCATCCATCGTCGGCTCCATCGGCGTCGTTTCCGACGGTTTCGGTTTCACCGAGATGATCGCAAAGCTCGGCATCGAACGCCGCATGCACACGTCCGGCGACAAGAAGGGCATGCTCGATCCGTTCAGCCCGGAGAAGGCCGCCGACGTGAAGCACCTGAAGGCGCTGCAGGCCGACATCCACGAGGACTTCAAGGAAATGGTGCGCGCCCGGCGCGGTTCGCGCCTCAAGGCCGACGAGAAGGAGCTCTTCTCCGGCGCCTTCTGGACCGGCCGGAAGGCGGTTGAGCTCGGCCTGATCGATGGCCTGGGCGGGCTCCGGCCGACGATGCGCGAGCGCTTCGGCGAGGACGTCAGGCTCCGGCTCATCGACGAGCGCCGGCCGTGGTGGCGCCGCAGGCTCTCAGGTGGCGTCGCGGCGGGCGAGGGGGCGTTCGGCCTCGATCTCGGCGGCGCGCTGGTCGCTGCCGTCGAGGAACGGCTCTGGTGGAACCGCTTCGGGCTTTAACCCGCTAGTCCTTGTCGACGGCAAAGCGGCCTGAGATGCCGGTGATTTCGTAGACCGGCACCGGCTCGGCGAGACCCTTCAACTGCACGTTCAGATGGCCGGGTGAGCGGGCGAGGTCTTGCACCGCCGCGTGGGTGGCTTCGGACGCGAAGATCTGGCCGGCGCCGGTGAGGCCCTCGATGCGCGCCACCAAATTCACCACGGCGCCGATGACGCTGTATTTCATGCGCATGTCCGAGCCAATGTTGCCGGCGACCACGTCGCCGGTCGAAAGCCCGATGCCCATGGCCAAGGGCGGCAGCCCGCGGTCGCCGACCAGCGCATTGACGCCGGCCATGGCGTTCTGCATCTCGACGGCGCAGGCGACGGCGCGCTCGGCATCGTCCGGCTTGGTCAGCGGCACGCCGAACACCGCCATCAGCGCGTCGCCGATGAAGTTGTCGATGCTGCCGCCGAACCGCATGATGATGCCGGTCATGGTGCCGAGGAAGACGTTGAGCGCGTCGACCACCTCCTCCGGCGAAAGCGCCTCCGACATCGGCGTAAACCCACGGAGATCGGCCATCAACACGGTGACGAGGCGGCGCTCGCCGCCCAGCGTGAGCGGCCCGTCGTTCCTGAGCGCGGCTTCGGCGACCTCGTTGGTGACGTATTGGCCGAACACCTTCTTGATGAATTCGTTGCGCAGAAACAAATCCTCGTAGGCGCGGCTCTTTTCCAGCGTCAGCGCCAATTCGCCGGCGATCTGGGCGAACAGTTCGACGTGCTGGTCGGCGTAGGCGTCGGCTGTGCGGCTGGAGAAGAAGATGAATCCGATGACGCGGTCGTCGGCGACCAGCGGGCAGGTCAGGCTCGACAAGATGCCTTCGCGCCGGATCAGCCGGGTCGAGCCGGAATGCGGGTGTTCCTCCAGATAGGCGGCGAGGTCGTTGAGGATGCGCGGTCGGCGCGAACGCGCGATCGCTTCCAGGCTGGAGCCGGCAAGGACGGCGGCG
>JAYOXJ010000197.1:0-7138 GCA_038152725.1 Rhodospirillaceae bacterium | reverse complement strand
GCCGAAGTGGCGACGCCGATCCAGATCGGCGAGAACTTCTACGGCCCCCGCGACGTCAACCGCGCCATCCAGGCGCAGGCCTGCGACTACATCATGCCGGATGCCGAGCGCATCGGCGGCGTCACCGGCTGGCTGCGTGCGGCGGCCATCGCCGAGGACGCCGGCCTCAGGTTCTCCTCGCACCTGCTGCCGGAGGTCTCGGCGCATTTGCTTAGCGTCACGCCGACGGCGCATCTCCTGGAATACGTCGACTGGGCCAATCCGATCCTGGCCGAACCCGTCATCGTCGAGAACGGCCACGTCGTCATCCCCGAGCGTCCCGGCATCGGCATCGCCTGGGACGAGGCCGCCGTCGCCAAATACCAAGTCGATATTTAATCAGTAGTCGGTGCGCGTGACCGCCATCTCGGCGGTGAGCTTGCCGTCGGCGTTGAGGCTGACGTAACGGCCCGCGTCCGGCGCCGCCCACAATTCCATGGCGTCGTCCCAGAACACCGGGCGGCGGAACTTGAACGACGCGGTGAGCGCCGTCGGCGCCTTGGCCCTGGCGCCTGGGTTTCCGGCCGGCCGGTCGAGCGCGCCCAAAAGCCATACCGCCGTCATCACGCCATGCGCGATGGGCGCGCGGAAGCCCAGGCTTTGCGCGAACTCGGGGTCGAGATGGATCGGGTTCTTGGCGCCGCCGTAGGTGATGACGTGCTCGGGCTGCAATTGGCGCTCCGCGATCTTCCCGAGGCCCTGGCGCGGATCGGCCGGCGGCTTACCGGACGGACGGGCCGCGGGCGGACCGGTCATGCGCTGGGCATCCGGCATCAGCACGTCGAGCACCAGCCGGAAGCGGGTTTCGCCGGTTTTGTCCTTGAAGGTGAAGGCCATCGCCGCCTCCGGCCCGCGCGCGATCTCGCGCACCTCGGTGGTGCGGCCCTGCACGGTGAGCGGTTCGGCGAGCGGCACGGCCGCGAACTGCTCGACGAGCATGGCGGTATGCACCGAGCCCCGGATCGATTGCCCGGCGTCGCCCAGATGTATGAAGCAGTCGGTGCCGAGCAGTCCCGGCGCCCAGGTCTCGCGGCCGGCATCGCCGTGCGCCGCCGCGTCGACGCCACAGCACGCGAGCCGCTCGGCCTGCAGCGCGGGTGAACGCTCCAGCGGCATGGCCGGCGTCTCGAAACCGACGTCGAGGAAATCGTGTTCGCTCATACGGTGAGGTTACAACGACAATCCGGCCTTGTCGCGCGCGCGCCGCCAGATGTCTTCGGAATCGCCGCCTTCCTCGAAGATCAACTGGGTATCCGCCGGCGCATCGAGCCAGTCGCCGCGTTCGATCTCGCCTTCGAGCTGGCCCGCGCCCCAGCCGGCATAGCCCATCATCATGCGGGTCATCTTGGGCGCCTTGCCGTTGGCGATCGCCTTGATGATGCCCTTGTCGCCGGTCATGGCGAGGCCGTTCGGCGCCTTCAGGGTGCGCGGTCCGTCGTATTCGGGCGTGTGCAGCACGAACACGCCCCGGAGCGAAACCGGGCCGCCGAAATAGAGCTCGACGCGCCGGTCCTCGGGCAGCGAGAAGCCGAGTTCGGCGACCAGCTCCGCGAGCGAACCGGCACCCATGCGGCGGTTGACGATCAGGCCGATGGCGCCGTTGCCGTCGTGCTCGACGATGTAGACGACCGAGTGCTGGAAGTAGGGATCCTTGAGTTTTTCCGAAGCGACCAGCATGCGCCCGGCCAGCGTCGGCTTATCGGCACCGGCCGATGAGTTCGGCAGTGCCAGCAGCAAAACGACCAGGACCAGAAGCCGCTTCATGGCGACAGTATAGCCTAAGGTTTGACGGCAGGGAGAACGAATTGGCCGGCGCGCTGCCAATCGATTCGGGGCACGCGGGCGAGTTTGAGCGGTCCGGCGGAAAGCACGCGGTCCTGCAGCGTCAGCGGCGTCTCCACGTAGGGCGTCTTGCCGGCCGGGCGTTTGGCCAGCACGGTCAGTACCAGCTTCGCCGCCGTGCCTTCGCGGGGTTTCATCAACCCGGCGTCGACCAGGCCCTCGACGGCCTCGAGATAGCCTTCGGCGCGCGCCGAAAAGGCCCCCTCGGGCTGCATTTCGCCGTCGAGCGCGAAAGTCCCCTTGGTTTCCAGCCGGAGCGGGCCGATGGCGCCGGAAAGGCGCTGGATTTCGAGCGTGCCGCCGGCGTCGCGCCATGCCTTTAGCGCCGTCTCCAGCGAGCCCGCCGGCAGCGGACCCATCACATGACCGCCGAGCCGCAGCGTCTGCACGTTGCGGCCGAACGGCATCGTCCATGGCGCGGGCAACTCGGCGGCGTCGGCACCGAGGTCGAAACGCAGCGGCGAGGTTTTCCCGTTGGTACCCTCGAGCGGCCGCCACACCAGATCCAGATCGAAGCGGCCGGCGGCGGCCAGACGCTGGCCGTCGCGCTCGGCGATGAAGTCGGCGGCGACCACGTTCAAGTCGGCGCCGGCGCGAAAGAGCCCGACGCGCGCTTCCAGGCGCTTGGTGACGAGATCGGTGACGATGGCGTCCGGCCCCTCGCCCTCGGTGACGCGTTGAACGCCGAACAATCGCACGCGCACGCGGTCCAGGCGCCAGGGCTTGGCATCGGCCAGCACTTCCGGCACCTGCCAGCGGATCGGCCGGCGGCCGGGCCAAACGACATCGAGCCGGTCGATGGCGAGGCGCAGGCGTTTCGGAAAACCGTCGATGGCATGGCGGCCGAGAGCGATGGAAACGCCCTCGGCGCGGCGCTGCGCCAGCCAGTCCTGGAACGCCGTCTCCAGCTGCCGCGACATCACGTGCCAATAGACGGTGTAGGCGCCGGCGAGCGCCGCCACCCCGGCGGCGGCGATGACGGCGGGCTTGATCCAGCGCGGGCGGGCGGTTTCGGCGGGGGCGTCCATGGCCGCAGTCTAGTGCCGCCGGCACGCCTTTACCATGTCGCCGGCCGAGGGGTCGCGGAGGCGTTGCTGCGCCACCCTCGACTGGCTAGGTTGGCGCATGAACGCGCCGACGCCCGCCGAACCGCAGCCGACACCGCCCGCCACGCTCGGCTGGTCGGTCGGCATGCCGGCGTTGCTGGTGTTTCTTTGGAGCACCGGATTCGTCGGCGCCAAGTACGGCCTCCCCTACGCCGAACCGTTCACCTTCGTCGCCATCCGCTTCGCCCTCGCCGGCGCCATCTTCGCGGTCTACGCCTGGTGGAGCCAGGCACCCTGGCCCAAGGGATGGCGCGCCGTGCTGTCGACCGTCGTCGTCGGCATGCTGCTGCACGGTACCTACCTGACCGGCGTCTTCGTCGCCATCTCCGAGGGCACGCCGGCCTGGGTGGCGTCGATGCTGACCGGGCTGCATCCGCTGCTGACCGCGCTGTTCGCCGGCATCACGGTCGGCGAGCGCATCCGGCCGCTGCAATGGCTCGGCTTCGCGCTCGGCCTCGCCGGCATCGGGTTGGTGTTGTGGCGGAGCGGCTCCGGCTCGGTGCTGCCGGCGGCCGGGCTGATCGCCTGCGGCGTCGGCCTCGCGGCGCTGACCAGCGGGACGCTGTTCCAGAAGCGCTTCGGCACCGCCGCCGATCTCCGCACCGGCCAGGCGATACAGCAGTTCGCGGCGCTGGCACTGGTGACGCCCTTCGCCTTCATGTTCGAGAGCCGCGTGATCCACTGGACCGGCGAGTTCGTCTTCGCCTTCCTGTGGCTGACCGTGGTGCTGTCGGTCGGCATGTTCTCGCTCTTGTACATGCTGATCCGGCGCGGCGCGGTCTCCAAGGTGGCGAGCCTGTTCTACTTGGTGCCGCCGGTGGTGGCGCTCGAATCGTTCTTCCTGTTCGACGAAGTGGTGACGCTGCGCCAGGTCGCCGGCATGGTGCTGGCCGGCGTCGGTGTGGCGCTGGTGACCCGCCCGCCGCGCCGCTGACGCAATTTCCCGGCAGTTGGGTTTATCGACCCTCTGGACTCAAGCGCCGTTAGGTCGGATCATCGGGTTCCACACGGTGACCCGGACCGAGGAATTCATCATGACCGCCGCCCAGCCCCGCATCGATCTCTATTCCGACACTCACACGCGGCCGTCGGCCGGCATGCGCGCCGCCATGGCCGCCGCCGAAGTCGGCGACGAGCAGCACGGCAACGACCCGACCACCAACCGCCTGCAGGACATGGTGGCCGAGATGCTCGGCGTCGAGCGGGCGCTGTTTTTACCGTCCGGCACCATGTGCAACATCATCGCCTACCGCGTCTGGTGCCAGCCCGGCGACGAGGTCATCTGCGACAAGACGGCGCACACCATCCATAACGAGACCGGTGCGCCGGCGGCGCTCGCGGGCGTGATGATGCGCCCGGTCGAGGGCGCGCGGGGCATGTTCACGGCCGAACAGATGCTGGCCGCCATGCGCCCGGCCAAGCGCAACGTACCGACGTCGAAACTGGTGTCGCTGGAAAACACGTCGAACGCCGGCGGCGGCTCGGTCTGGCCGGTCGAACTGGTCGCCGAGGTCGCCGCCGCCGCGCACGACGCCGGGCTCAAAGTGCACATGGACGGCGCGCGGCTGCTGAATGCCCAGATCGCCAGTGGCACGCCGGCCCGCGAATACGCCAAGCACCTGGATTCGCTCTGGATCGATCTCTCCAAGGGGCTCGGCTGCCCGGTCGGCGCCGTGCTCGCCGGCGACGACGACTTCATCGAGCGCGCGTTCCGCTTCAAGCATCAGTTCGGCGGCGCCATGCGCCAGTCCGGCATCATCGCCGCCGCCGGCGTCTACGCGCTGGAGCACAACATCGACCGCCTCGCCGACGACCACACCTCGGCCAAGCGTTTGGCCCGGCGCCTGGCGCAGATTCCCGGCATCGACATCGACGCCAGCTCGGTCGAAACCAATCTCGTCTTCTTCGACGTTTCCGGCACCGGGCGCAGCGCGCCCGAGATCATGGCGGCGCTGTTGGAACGCGGTATCCACATCGGCGCCTCGACCTCGACCCGCATGCGCGCGGTCACGCACCTCGACGTGTCGGAAGCCATGGTCGACGAAGCCGCCGACGCGCTGGCCGAACTGCTCAGGTAAATTCGCCGCCAGTCAATTTCCGCTCAATCGCCCGGCAGGGTGATCGCGCCGTCCTCGGCGGTGGGGAAGTGCGGGTTCCAGGCAACCTCCCAGAGGTGCCCGGCGGGATCGGCGAAATAGCCGGAATAGCCGCCCCAGAAGACGTCCTCCGCCGGCTTCAGGATCATGCCGCCGGCGGCTTCGGCCTCGGCCAGGACGGCATCGACCTCTTCCTTGGTGCGTGCGTTGAATGCCAATGTGACGTTGTTGAAGCCGATGCGGTCGGCGTTCTCGATGCCGATGTCGTCGGCCAGCGCCTGGGTGCCGTAGAGCCCGAGGATGATGCCGCCCAGCTGGAAGAAGGTGACGTGTTCGTTGGAGTTGGCCTTCGAGCGGCGCCAGCCCATGCGTTCGTAGAAGGCGGTCGCCGCCGCCACATCGACGACACCGAGCGTGACCAGGCTCAGGCGCTGTTCCATCGCTTTCCGGTCAGCCGCACTTGGAATAGCCGCAGGACGTGCAGGTATCGCAGCCTTCCTGGCGGATCAGGCTGGCCTGCGCGCATTTCGGACACTGGCGGAACGGGCTGGCGGCGCGGCCGGCGGACTCGGTGGGTTCTGCATCGCGGCCGCCACCCATGGCCATCACCTTGGCCTCGATTGCCTGGCGCTCGGTCAAGGCGCCCGGGTCGGAGAGGAAGCCGATGTCGATCAGGTGTTCCTCGATGACGCCGCCGATCGCCGCCAACAGCGAGGGCACGTACTTGCCCTTCATCCACTGGCCGCCGCGCGGATCGAACACCGCCTTCAACTCCTCGACCACGAACGAGACGTCGCCGCCGCGGCGGAACACCGCCGAGATCATGCGCGTCAGCGCCACCGTCCAGGCGTAGTGCTCGGTGTTCTTGGAGTTGATGAAGATCTCGAACGGCCGGATGCGGCCCGAATCGTCGAGGATGTCGTTCAAGGTGATATAGATCGCGTGGTCCGAGTCGGGCCAGCGCAGCTTGTAGGTCTTGCCCGGCAGCTCGCCCGGCCGATCCAGCGGCCGAAACAGTTGCATCACAGCGCCGGCGTCGCCGGCGTCGCGCGGCTTGGCCGTCTTGGCCGGCGATTCGAGCGGCAGTTCCGGTTCGGCCGAGGCGTCCTTGGCCTTGGCGTCCTTCAATTCGAGCACCGCGCCGGTGACGTCGTTCGGCCGGTAGGTGGTGCAGCCCTTGCAGCCGAGTTCGTAGGCCTGCGCGTAGACGTCCTTGAACTCGGCGAAGTCGATGCTTTCCGGCACGTTGATGGTCTTGGAGATCGAACTGTCGATGTACTTCTGGACGGCGGCCTGCATCACCAGGTGGTCGTAGGGCGAAAGCCCCTGGGCGTCGACGAAGGCGTCGGTCAGCTGGGCATGCTCGCCCTTGATGCGGCGGTAAAGACGGTAGGCGTAGTCGGAGACCTCCTCCTCGCGCCGGGTGCCGTCGGGCATCAGCACGTGGCGGCGGTAGGTGAACGAGAACACCGGCTCCAGACCCGACGACACGTTGTCGGCGAAGAGCGAGATGGTGCCGGTCGGCGCGATCGAGGTGAGCAGCGCGTTCCTGATGCCGTGCTGGGTAATGGCTTCCTTGACGTCCATGTCGAGCGCCTGGATGGTCTCGCCGGCCAAGTAGGCGTCGTTGTCGAACAGCGGAAACGCGCCCTTTTCCTTGGCCAGTTCGACCGACGCCATGTAGGCGGCGCGCTGCAGCCGCCGGAGCCAGAGCTCGGTCAACTGCACCGCCCGCGCGCCGCCGTAGCGCGCGCCGCACATGATCAGGGCGTCGGCGAGGCCTGTGACGCCGAGCCCGATGCGGCGCTTGGCCTTGGCCTCGTGCAGTTGCGCGTCGAGCGGGAAGTTGGAGACGTCGATGACGTTGTCCATCATCCTGACCGCCGTCGCCACCAGCTCTTCGAAGGCGTCGAGATTGATGCCGGCGTCTTCGCTGAACGGGTTTTCGACCAGCCGCGCCAGGTTGATCGAGCTCAGCAGGCAGGCGCCGTAGGGCGGCAGCGGCTGCTCGCCGCAAGGGTTGGTGGCGTGGATGGTCTCGCAGTAGTTCAGGTT
>JAYOXJ010000196.1:0-7151 GCA_038152725.1 Rhodospirillaceae bacterium | reverse complement strand
AGGCGTACGCGACCTTCGGTGAGCCGGACGCCACCCCGGTCGTCGGCTTCATCGATGGTGACAAGCGATCCGATATCGGCGCCTTCCGCAACGGTGTGTGGACGTGGAAGACCACCCGCGACCTCGCCCCCGCACCGGTGACGGTCGGGCAGGCCGGCGACCTGCCGGTGGTCGGTGACGTCCAGGCCGTGGACTTCGATGTCACCCGGAATCTTGGCCAGTTCACCCGGCTGGATCGGATTGCGGCAGGTGGCGATGACATGCCAGCCGTTGGCCGCGTACTGGCGCGTGAACTCGAGCCCGATGCCGCGATTTGCACCGGTGATGAATAACGTCGGCATCAGTTATTGCTCCCTTTCTGGCGGGCCGTGACCTCGATCTCCACCTTCATTCGCGGATCGACCAAGCCAGCGATGATCGCCGTTGCCGCGGGCCGCACGTCCCGGAATTTCTCGCCGATGACGGCCGCGGCGGGTTCCCAATGGGCCGGGTCGGTAACGATATAGCGCGCGCGTACAACGTCGGCGAGGCTGGCCCCGGCCTGGCCAAGGGCTTTCTCGATATTGCGGAAGACCTGACGGGTCTGTTCTGTGATGTCATCGGACATCTCGCCCTTTGCGTAATCGAAGCCGGTGGTGCCGGACACGAACACCCACTTGCCGTCGACGACGGCGCGCGAGTAGCCGTATTTCAGCTCCATGTCGGAACCCGAGGAAATCAGCCGCCGGCTCATCAGTTGACGCGCTCCACAGCGATGGCGGTTGCTTCGCCGCCACCGATGCAGAGCGACGCGACACCCTTGCGGAGATCGTATTTCTGCAGCGAGTTCAGCAGTGTCACGATGATGCGCGCGCCGGATGCGCCGACAGGATGGCCGAGCGCGCAGGCGCCGCCGTGCACGTTGACCTTGTCGTGCGGCAGATCGAGATCGCGCATTGCCGCCATGGTGACCACGGCGAAGGCTTCGTTGATCTCGTAGAAATCGACCTCCTTGGCGGTCCAGCCGGTTTTCTGCAAAACCTTCTTGATCGACCCGATCGGCGCGGTGGTAAACCAGTTGGGTTCCTGCGCGTGGGTAGCGTGGGCGTGAATCACGGCGATCGGCTGCAAGCCGCGCTTTTCGGCCTCGGAACGCTTCATCAGCACCAGTGCGGCGGCGCCGTCGGAAATAGACGAAGAGTTCGCCGGCGTCACCGTGCCGTCCTTCTTGAACGCCGGCTTGAGCGTCGGGATCTTGTCGATGTTGGCGTTGAATGGCTGCTCGTCGCTGTCGATGACGCTTTCGCCCTTGCGTGTCTTGACTGTGATCGGCACCACCTCAGGCGCGAAGGTACCATCCTCTACCGCCTTCTTAGCGCGTGTCAGCGAGGTGATGGCAAAGTTGTCCTGGGCCTCGCGCGTGAACTGATAGTGCTCGGCGCATTCCTCCGCATAGGTGCCCATCAGGCGGCCTTCGTCGTAGGCGTCTTCGAGGCCGTCGAGGAACATGTGATCCATGGCCCGGTCGCCATGACCGAGCCGGTAGCCGGCGCGTGCGCGTGGCAGCAGATAGGGTGCATTGGTCATGCTCTCCATGCCGCCCGCGACCATCACGTCGTGCGAACCGGCAAGGATGTTGTCGTGCGCCAGCATCGTCGCCTTCATCGCCGAGCCGCACATCTTGGAGATCGTCGTCGCCCCGGCATCCCAGGGAATGCCGGCGTTGTGCGCGGCCTGCCGTGCCGGCGCCTGCTTGACGCCGGCGAACAGGCAAAGCCCCATGATCAGGTCCTGAACGTCGGCGGCTGGCACACCGGCGCGTTCCAGCGCTGCCTTGATGGCGTAACCGCCGAGTTCCGGTGCGCTCAGGCTGGAAAGCGAGCCCTGGAAGCCGCCCATGGGCGTACGGGCGGCACCGACGATGACAATGGGATCATCCAACATGTTCTCTCTCCTCGAACTTCAATCGCCGTAGGGACGGCCGTCCTTGTGGGTGAAACTGAAACCGTCGCCGGGCGTACCCCGGCCGTGCAGGTCGATATCCGGGTAATGCACCGTCTCGCCGCTGGTGCGGTCGCCAACTTCAAGCAACTTCGCGACGGCATTGGACTTGTTGACGATGCAATGGCCGTTGGCGGCGCCTGCCGGAAACCCGGCCGCCATACCGGCCGTCAGCGTTTCCTCGCCACCGTCCGTTACCAGCACGACCTCGCCTTCCAGCACATAGACGAATTCGTCCTCCTGCTCGTGCCAGTGACGCTGCGAGGTCGCTTGACCGGGCGGCAAGTGCACCAGATTGACGCCGAAGTGCGTAAGCCCGACAGCGTTGCCGAGCGCACGCTTCTCGCGCCCCCGGCATATCTCAGCGAAGGCTTCGGGATAGCTGGCCCCGACTCGCGCCTTTAGAGCCATCGGATCGCGAAGGCTGGACTGGACCTTGCTGTCACCGCTCATCTCAGAACCTTCCCTTCGCCAGCCAAGATACGGCTGGATACAGGATCATCGCGCTATAGACGATCATGGCGCCGCGCGCCCAGTAGCCCCACCGGTGGTCGATGCAGTTGCGGGCGCAGCGCCAGACGCTGACAACGCACCAAACAATGAACGCAAGATAGCTCAGCCCCAGCACCGTTGCGCCGGTGGCCAGCCCGGCAAATCCCGAATTCAGCGAACCGGGCGCAACGGCGAAACCCAAGACCATGGCGATTACCATCAAGCCAGAGCCAATCCCGATGATGACGCCATGGCCGGACACGAAGCATAGCCAGAACACGCGCCAGAGTTCCATCTGTCCGCGCGGCCCCGCCTTCCACCACGGGTCGGAAGGCGGCCTCAGATGCATCGGCGTGGTGCCGAATTGGTCGATGAAGATGGGGCCTTCGGCGGGCATCTCTTAGTGCGTCTCCTCGAACAACTCGCGACCGATCAACCAACGGCGAATTTCCGAGGTGCCGGCGCCGATCTCGTAGAGCTTGGCGTCGCGCAGCAGCCGTCCGGTCGGGTATTCGTTGATATAGCCGTTGCCACCCAGGCACTGGATCGCTTCGAGCGCCATCCAGGTCGCCTTTTCGGCAGCATAGAGAATGGCGCCGGCGGCATCCTTGCGCGTAGTCTGGCCGCGGTCGCAGGCCTTGGCCACGGCGTAGACGTAGGCCTTGGCGGCGTTCATGGTGGTGTACATATCGGCGAGCTTGCCCTGCATCAATTGGAAGCTGCCGATGGATTGGCCGAACTGCTTGCGTTCATGCATGTAAGGCACGACCACGTCCATGCAGGCCTGCATGATACCGGTCGGCCCGGCGGCGAGAACCGAGCGCTCGTAGTCGAGGCCGCTCATCAGTACGTTGACGCCCTTGCCGACCTGGCCGAGAACGTTTTCCGCCGGCACCTCGCAGTCCTCGAACACCAGTTCGCAGGTGTTGGAGCCGCGCATGCCGAGCTTGTCGAGCTTCTGCGCGGTCGAAAAGCCTTTGAAACCGCGCTCGATGATGAAGGCGGTGATGCCGCGCGGGCCACCGGCCGGATCCGTCTTGGCGTAGACCACCAGCGTATCGGCGTTGGGGCCGTTGGTGATCCACATCTTGTTGCCGTTGAGGACGTAGCGGTCGCCTTTCTTTTCGGCGCGCAGCTTCATCGAGACCACGTCGGAGCCGGCTCCCGGCTCGCTCATTGCGAGCGCGCCGACGTATTCGCCGGAGATCAGCTTGGGCAAGTATTTGGCGCGCTGGGAGTCGTTGCCGTTGCGCCGGATCTGGTTGACGCAAAGGTTGGAATGCGCGCCGTATGAAAGACCGACCGAGGCCGAGGCCCGGCTGATCTCCTCCATGGCGACGACATGCTCCAGATAACCCATGGCGGCACCGCCGTATTCCTCCTCGACGGTGATGCCGAGCACGCCGAGATCGCCCATCTTGCGCCAGAGATCGGCCGGAAAGTCATTTTCCCGGTCGATGTCGGCAGCGCGCGGCGCGATTTCGTCGGCGGCGAAGCTACGCACGGAATCGCGCAGCATGTCAGCGGTATCGCCGAGATCGAAATCCAGGCTCGGATATTCGTTGGGGATCATCCTGGGTCTCCCTGATTCCCGTTGCAGTGTTGTAGCCGACCTAACGGCCCCAGCCAAATCAAGCTTTGCCGACTGCCGAACATGGCTCATCCCTTGACGTCGGCGCGCCCGGTGACGCGCATCATGGTCTGCTGCATGAGGGCGCAGACCGTCTCGCGGCCGTCCTTGACGGCGACGACTTCGCCCTTGGTGACAGTCAACGTGCGGCCCGGCCGCACCACCTCGCCGCGCGCGATGATCTTGTCGCCGTCAGCCGGCGCCATGCAGTTGATCTTGAACTCTACCGTGAGCACACCGTCACCTGGGTCGAACAGCGAAAACGCCGCATATCCGCCGGCCGTATCGACGATAGCGGAAAGCGCACCGGCATGAATGAACCCGTGCTGTTGCAGCAAGTCCGGCCTGTGCTGCAGATGGATTTCGCAATAGCCCGGACGGACTTCCGCGATCTCGGCCCCCAGGTGCTCCATAAACCCTTGTTTGGCGAAACTCTCGCGGACCATCCGTTCGAAATCTGCGTTGGCGGGGGTGAACCTACTCATGCGGCCAACGCCCTTTCCAGAATATCTGTGACACCCTTGGCGTCGTCGAGGCGGCCGAACAGCGGTCCGTGCCCTTGGACGATACGGCTGGCAACGAAGGCGTCCGAAACCGAAGCCGGTGCGTGTTGCACCAGCAATGATGCCTGCCACAGCAGCGCCAGACGCTCGACCAGCCGCCGGGCGCGGAATTCCCGGTTGCCGGGATGGATGAAGTCGTCGCGCGTCTGCTCCGCCGCCTGCCTGAGCGCCGCATTCCCGCTGATGCCGGCAAAAACCTCGTCGAATACGGCTTCCAGGCACGCGGGATCGCGGTCGGCGGCACGGAACACGTCCAGGCACACCATGTTGGAACTGCCTTCCCAGATGCCGTTCAACGGCGCTTCGCGGTAGAGGCGCGCCATCGGCGCATCCTCGATGTAACCGTTGCCGCCCATGCATTCGAGTGCTTCCGCGACGAACCCAGGCGCGAGCTTGCAGCACCAGTATTTCGCCAGCGGCGGGACGACGCGTGCCCGTTTGGCGGCGAGTTCGTCACCGGCGGCCTCGTCCAGTGCGCGCGCAATGCGCATGGAAAGCGCCAGCGAACCTTCGACGTCGAGCGCCAAGTCGGCCAGGATGTTCGACATCAGCGGCAGGTCGACCAAAGCGCGCTGGAACGCACGGCGGTGACGGCCATAGTGGATCGCAAGGCTCAACGCCTGGCGCATCAGGCCCGACGAACCGGCCGCGAAATCGAGGCGCGTATAGTGCACGTCGGTCATCGCCTTGCGCACACCCTCTCCCTCTTCGCCGAGCAGCACCGCCCAGGCACCGTGATATTCGATATGGCTCGATGCATTCGAGCGGTTGCCGCATTTCTCCTTGAGGCCCTGGATGAAGCATCGGTTGCGGCTGCCGTCGGGCAGGAAGCGCGGTGCGGCGAACAGGCCCGGGCCGTTCGCGGTCATCGCCGTGGTCAACCAGACATCACCCATGGGCGCCGAGCAGAACCACTTGTGCCCGGTCAGGCTATAGGTTTTGCCGGGCCCGCGTTGGCCGAGCGGTTCCGCAGTCGTCGAATTCGCCCGCAGATCGCAGCCGCCGTGCTTTTCGGTCAGCGTCGTCGCCACCGTGATCGCGGATTTTTCCTCGATCGGCACCAGACGCGGGTCGTACTTGGTGCCCAGCATCTTCTCGGCCCATTCGGCGGTTTTCGGCTGGGACCGCAGCACCGGCACCGCGGCATAGGCCATGCCGGTCGGGCAGCCGACGCCGTTCTCGACCTGGTTCCAGAGGAAGCTGAGCGCGGCGCGCGCGACATGGCCGCCTTTCTCGTTTGCCGTCCAGGCGAGCGAATGGACTTCGGCTTCCATGGCAAGAGACATCAGGTCGTGGTAGGCGGGATGGTACTCGACCACGTCGACGCGGCGGCCATAGCTGTCGAAGGGCCGGAATTCTGGAATATTGCGGTTCGCCTGGCGCGCCTTGGCCTGGATCGCCTGATCGCCGACGACGACACCGAGCCGGCGGGCCCGCGCCTCAGCCCAACCGGCACCTTCCCGGTGCAACGCCTCGGCAAGCGCCGGGTCGGCGTCATAGGCATTGTGACCGGCCAGCACCGGCGGTGTATTAGTGACCTCGTGGCTGTCACCCTGCTGCGCCGGTATCGGTGAAACGCCGTCGGCATAAGTGGCGATGGTCATTTTGCGCCTCCCTCAGGTTCGCTTGACGCCCGCGCCGCGATCTCGTCCGGAAACGGCCGCGATTTGCGCGTATTCGAGTCGATGCAGACAGCAAGCACTTCCATGACCGCGGCGACGTCACCGGTAACGCCGTTGGTCATTTCGTGGCGGAAGCGGATCTTCTTGCCAGCCAGTTCAATAAGCGCCGTGCGAACGGTCAAGACGTCGCCCGGCATCAATTCCCGCTGATAGCTGGTGTTCTGCTGGACCGCGGCCTAGCCGATGTTGTTCCGGTCCAGATAGTCGCGGGTCAGCCCGATATCGGCGAAAAAGTTCCAGGTCGCCTGGTCGAACTTGTTGACGTAGGACGCGACGTTGAGATGGCCCATGTGGTCGCAATCGCTGGGATAGACGCAGCCACGATGGGTGATCGGCGCGCTGGTCATCTTGCCCTCCTCCCGGGTATCGGATACCAGAAACGACGACATGGATTTTAATTAACGTTTACGTAAACGTCAATAATACCTCTAACTCCGGGAGCCCGAAATGCATCGCATACCTCGCCTCAACATCTCCAAATTGTCGCCCGAACAGGAAAGCCTGAAAAAATCGATCATCGGCGGCAAACGCGGCAAGGACCGGGTCCTGACCGAGTTTACCTACGCTGACGGCAGTTTCCGCGGCCCCTTCAATCCCTGGCTGCACAGTCCGGAGGTCGGTGAATACGCGCAGAAGCTGGGCGAGAGCCTGCGCTTCAACAGCGCGCTCCCGCCGACGCTCCGCGAACTCGCCGTCATTTCGGTCGCCGTCCATTGGCGCGCGCAATACGAATGGTGGGCACACAAGCGGATCGCCCTCAAGGAAGGCCTTTCGGAACAGGTAATCGATGCCATCAAGGCCGGA
>JAYOXJ010000195.1:0-7151 GCA_038152725.1 Rhodospirillaceae bacterium | reverse complement strand
CCTTATCCGTATCCTGGTCGGCGCCGATGGAAACGCGGGTCTGTACGACGCGGCGTTCGTTCGAGTTGACGATGACCCGCCCGACCACCTCTTTGTTGGGAATGGTGATGAGCTCGCCGTCCTCGCCGCGCAGCAGCGTCGCCGCCAGCTTCACTTCCTCGACCACGCCGGAGGTCTTGTTGTTGACGGTGATGGTGTCGCCGACGGCAAAGGTCCGCCCCAGGATGATCGAAAGCCCGGCGCCGTAATTAGAGAGCGGGCCCTGGATGGCGACCGTGGCACCGAACGCCGAAGCGCCAGCGAGTGCGATCAGGGGCGCGATGGAGATGCCGAAGTTGCCGAGCGTGATGATCACCAGGAACACCACAGCAATGACCTTGACGATATTGCCGATGAACTTGGCCAGCGTCTGGTCGATATCCTTGAATTCCAGCATGCCAGTGACGCGCCGACCGCCCCAGCCGGCGATCTTGAGGCCGATCAGCAGGAAGACCAGCGCACCCAGGATTTGGAAGCCGTAGGTGACAGCGAACTGCATGACCACGTCGACCCACTTGGAAACGGTCTCGACCTGGGCCGCCAGTTGTTGTTCGACGCCGCCGCCGGCCGGTGCCGGCGAAGCCGCCCAGGCGCTCATAGTTTGCGCACCCTGCAGGCGGTGCCGCTGACCACGACGAACAGCATCGATTTGCCGTCCCCGGAAATCTCGGAGTAGTCGAGGTCGACCGCGATCACCGCGTTGGCACCGACGATCAGGGCTTCGCGGCGAAGCTCGGTCAGGCTGGTCTTGCGCGCATCGCGCAACACGCCTTGCGACGCCTTGGAGCGGCCGCCGAAGATATCGCGAATACCGGCGAACATATCCTTGAATATGTTCATGCCGAACACGCATTCGGCGGTGATGACGTCGATCCGTTCCTCGATCTCATAGCCGGAAAGGGTCGTTTCGGTGGTGACGATCAGGTCACCGGCGAGTTGGTCGATGACGTCGATAGGCAATTCGTCGTACTGCTTGTTGTCGATGAGTTCCTGGATCTTCTCGTCGCTCTTGCCGAAAATACCGAAAACCATGGTGCGTCTCCAAGTCGGGCGGGCATTCTCGCGCCAGGCTAGCGCCAGCGCGAATGCGGTCAAGTGGAGTCTCGGCAATCGGCGCGTTCCCCGGCTGGCCGTGCGCCCTATACCGATGCCATGCTCTACCACGCCTACGAACTCACCCACGCCGCCCTCGCCCCCATGAAAGCGCTCTGCCGGTTGAACCAGGCGCTCACCGACCATGGCCTCAACCCCTGGGCGGTAACGCCGGCCGGACGCGTCGCCGACGCCGCCTGCCGCTGGTTCGACGGCGTAACGCGGCGCTACGGCCGCCCAGAGTGGAACGTCGGCGACGGGGTGCCCGACGTGGTCGTCGAGACGACGTTCTGCGACCTTGCACGGTTCAAGTCCGAAGGACGCGACAGCCGGCCGAAAGTCCTGTTGGTGGCACCGCTCTCCGGCCACTACCCGACCCTGGTGCGCGGCACCGCCGACGCGCTGGCGCCCGAGTTCGATCTCTACGTCACCGATTGGCGCGACGCCCGTACCGTGCCCGCGGCATTGGGTGAGTTCGGCCTCGCCGATTTCATCGATACCGTGATCCATTTCCTGCACCACCTGGGCCCCGGCACCCACGTCGTCGCCGTCTGCCAGCCGGCGGTGCCGGTGCTGGCCGCCGCTGCGCACCTGGCACGCCTGCAAGACGCCGCCGAACCGGCGTCGCTGGTGCTGATGGGCGGGCCCATCGACGCGCGCGTCAACCCGACCGCCGCCAATGAAATGATCCGCAATCACGATCTCGACTGGTTTGAACGCACCGTGATCACGCACGTCCCGTTTCCGCATTCGGGCGCGCTTCGTCGGGTCTATCCGGGCTTCGTGCAATTGTCGGGTTTTCTCGCCAAGAACATGGAGCGCCACATCGACGCCCAGCTGACCTACTTCGAACACCTGGTTGCCGGCGACGGCGACTCCGCCGCCCAACAACGCGCCTTCTACGAGGAATTCCTGGCGGTGATGGACCTGCCGGCGGCATTTTTCCTCGATACGGTAGAGAGCGTGTTCCAGAAGTTCGAACTGGCCACCGGCACCATGGAACACGCCGGCCTTGCCATCGAACCCGCCGCCATCACCGAGGCGCCTTTGCTTACCATCGAGGGCGGGCACGACGACATCTGCCCGCCGGGCCAGACCGTCCGTGCGCTCGAACTCTGCTCGGGGCTTCCGGCCAAGAAGAAGCGCCATTACCTGCATCCGTCGGTCGGGCACTACGGTGTCTTCAACGGCCGGCGCTTCCGCGCCGACATCGCGCCCCGCATAAACGCCTTCATCCGTGCCGCGGCGAAAGGCTGACGCGTTACTTGCCGACCACGTTGGTAGGGTTGCCGGCGACGAAATTCTCGATGTTGTCGATGAGCTGATCGGCCAGCGTCTGCATGGCCGGGTCGCTGGCCCAGGCGACGTGCGGGGTAAGGATGAAATTGGGCCGGTCCATTAGCTTCATGTAGGGATGGTCGTCATCGGGCGGCTCGACGGCAAGGACGTCGATGCCGGCGCCGGAGATCTTGCCGGTCTCGATCGCGGCGGCGAGATCGCGTTCGTTGATCACCGCGCCGCGCGCCGTATTGACGATGATGGCACTCGGCTTCATCAGGTCGAACGCCTTGGCATCAAGCAGATTCTCGGTCTCCGGCGTCAGCGGGCAATGCACCGAAATGACATCCGACGTCGACATGAATTCGTCGTAGGGCAGGAACGTCTTTTCCTTTCGCGCCGCCGGCGAGACATAGGCATGATCGAGAAACACAGGTTCCATGCCGAAGCCGTTGACGCCGATCTCGGCAACCGACGCGCCAATCGAGCCCTCGCCGATGATGCCGAGGCGGCTGCCGTGCAGTTGCCCGATCGGGTGGTTGAAGAAACAGAACTGGTTGGCGCGCTTCCATTCGCCGTCGGCGACGTCGCGCACATAGCCGACAACCGCGCGGCGGAGCGCTAGGATCAGTGCGAAGGCGTGTTCCGGCACGGTATGGACGGCATATCCCCGGATATTGGACACCACAATGCCGCGCGCCTTGGTGGCGGCCAGATCGACCATGTCGGTACCGGTGGCGGAAATGGCGATCATCTTGAGGTTCGGGCAGGCGGCGATTGTGTTCTCGCGGATCGTCACCTTGTTGGTGATGGCGATGGTCGCGGACTTGAGCCGCTCGGCCACCTGGTCGGGCGAGGTGCGGTCGAACACCTCCCAGTCATGGGCGAATTTAGGCCGGCGCACGTTGATCTGCGGGGCGATGGTGTCGCGGTCGAGGAATACGATCTTCTCAGACATCATATTTCCGTAAATCTGTTATGGTGATTTAATCCGTTCCGAACTCCCTTGCAGGCAAACCACGATGACGGTTCGCGGTCAAGCCCGCCACGAATAACAAAGGACCCGCCATGAACGACGCCCCCTCGCCCTTCGATACCAATCCTAGCCAGTTTCTCGATGCCTACGCGCCGGCCCGCATCGCCGCCATGGTCGAGGCCGCGGGCGTGCACAAGGCCGGCCTTACCTCGCTGCAGATGCTGACGCTCGGTATCCTCGCCGGCGCGTTCATCGCCTTCGGCGGCATGTTCTACACCCTGGTGATGACCGGCAATCCGTTCGGCTTCGGACCGGCCCGCATGCTGGGCGGCATCGCGTTCTCGCTCGGCCTCATCCTGGTCGTGGTCGGCGGCGCGGAACTGTTCACCGGCAACAACCTGATCGTCATGGCCTGGGCCGACAAGAAGGTGACGACGGCGGCGCTGCTGCACAACTGGACCCTCGTCTACATCGGCAATTTCATCGGCTCGGTGGCGACGGCGGTGATCATGGCGAAATCGGGTTCGCTCGATATCGGCGGCGGCGCGGTCGTCCAGACCGCCATCAAGATCGCCCAGGGCAAGGTTGCGCTCGATCCCATGCAGGCGTTCCTTCGAGGCATCCTCTGCAATGCTTTGGTTTGTCTCGCCGTCTGGCTTACCTTCGCCGCGCACCACGTGATGGGCAAGATCATGGCCATCATCTTCCCGATCGCCGCTTTCGTGGCGCTCGGCTTCGAGCACAGCGTCGCCAACATGTACCTGATCCCGGTCGCCATGATGGCCGGCGCCGAGGGCGTCACCGTTTCAGGCTTCATCGCCAATCTGGTGCCGGTGACGCTCGGCAACATCGTCGGCGGCAGCGTGTTCGTGGCGCTGGTCTACTGGCTGATCTATCTCAGGGAGGGGAAAGCATGATCGTCGTGATCTTCGAGGTCGAGCCGGCGCCGGGCCGGGCGGATCGCTACTTCGAGCTTGCGGCTGGCTTGCGCGACCGGTTGCAGAAGATCGACGGCTTCATCTCGGTCGAACGCTTCCAGAGCCTCACGAACGAAGGCAAGTATCTCTCGCTGTCGTTCTGGCGCGATCAGGCCGCGGTCGAAGCCTGGTATGCGGTCGAAGGCCACAAGGCGGCGCAGGCCGAGGGCCGCGGCGGCGTGTTCTCGGACTATCGCATCCGTGTCGCCGAAGTGTTCCGCGACTACGATATGGCGCACGGCCGGCCGGCAACGTGACCCAAGCCCCCGGTCATTTGTCGCGTTTCGGCCTCGAAGGGCGGACGGCGCTGGTTACAGGTGCGGCGCGCGGTCTCGGTTACGAGATCGCCAAGGCGCTGGCCGAGGCCGGCGCCACGGTCTGGTTCAACGGCCGCGACGAAGACACCCTGCAGGCACACTGCGAAGCTTTCGCCCGCCAGAATCTCGACATCCGGCCGGCCCCCTTCGACGCCACCGATACGGACGCCGCCGAGGCCTGGGTCACGGCCAGCGACCCAGCACCGGATATCCTGGTCAACAACGTCGGGCTGCGGCATCGGTTCGGCACCGTCGACCTGCCGACCGATGATTTTCGCCGCGTCGTCGAAGCCAACCTGACCAGCGCCTATACCCTGTCCCGCGCGGTCATCATGCGGCTCCAGCGTGACGGCCGCACCGGCGCCATCATCAACGTCACCTCCATCGCCGGCCAGCGCGCCCGCCCGGGCGATCCGGCCTATACCGCCGGCAAGGGCGGGCTGGAAGCACTGACCCGCTCGCTCGCCGTGGAATTCGGGAAAGATGGTTTTCGCTGCAACGCCATCGCGCCGGGTTACTTCGCCACCGAGGCCAACGCCCAGTGGCTCGAAGACCCCAACGTCACACGTTTCGTCGAGGCCCGCGTCCCGACGAAACGCTGGGCCCGCCCGGACGAGATCGGCGGTGCGGCGGTTTTCCTGGCCTCCGATGCGGCGTCCTACGTCAACGGCCACGTGCTCGTGGTCGACGCGGGCATGAGCATCAACTACTGATCAGAGCGCGGGTTTCAGGATCTGGCGCACCACGGCGCCATCGGCCAGCCGGTCGAAGCCGGCGTTAATATCGTCCAAGGGCAGCGTGCCGCTGACCAGACGGTCCACCGGAAGCCGCCCTTGGCGGTAGAACTCCAGGTACTTCGGCAAGTCGCGCGAAGGCGTGCATGAGCCCATGTAGCTGCCCTGCACCTTGATCTCGCGCGACACCATGTCGTAGGGCTTGATACGCATTTCGGCGTCGGCCGGCGCCAGCCCGGCACTGGTCAGCGATCCGCCGGTGCGCAGGCAGGCATAGGCCATCTCCAGCGCCTTGACCGTGCCGGCCATGTCGAAGGCGTGGTCGAGGCCGCCCCGGGTCAAATCCTTCACTTCCTCGATCGCCGTCGGCGCGCGCACGTTGACGGCGTGAGTGGCGCCCAGTTCGCGGGCAAGCGCCAGTTTGTCGTCATGCACATCGAGCGCGATCACCGGCGCCGCCCCGGCAATGGCAGCACCCATCACCGCATTGAGCCCGACGCCGCCCAAGCCGAACACGCCGACCGACTGGCCTTCTCTGACGGCAGCGGTATTCAGAACCGCACCGACGCCGGTAATCACGGCGCAGCCGAACACGGCGGCATGTTCCAGCGGGATGTCGGCCGGCATCTTGACCACCGAGCGCTGGTCGACGACCGCGTATTCCGCGAAACAAGAGATGCCTGCGGCATGGTTGAGGATACCGTCGCCTTGCAGGTGCAAACGCCGGCCGCCGGCGACAAGTTCACCTTTGGCCTTGGCAGCTATGGAACTGGCGCAGAGGTTGGGTCGCCCACCGGCACAGTCGGCACAGGTGCCGCAACTCATCACGAACACCATGACCACGTGGTCGCCAGGCTTGAGTGCGGTAACGCCCTTGCCGACGTCGCGGACGATGCCGGCGGCCTCGTGGCCGGGGATCATCGGGATCGGCCGCGACCGGATTCCCTCGATGGTCGAGAGGTCGGAATGGCAGAGCCCGGCGGCGGCGATCTCGACCAGGATCTCACCTTCTGCCGGACCGTCGAGGCCGACCTCCTCCACCGATAGCGGCAGGCTCTCTGAATAAGGCCGGGCAAGGCCCTGTTGGCGAAGGACGGCGGCACGCATTTTCATAATGGAAATCCTAGACCGAGAGTCTGGCCGGTGAAAGCGCCGCCACGTCGAGGCCGCGTTCGGCCAATTCAGGCGGCACCTCACCCTTCAGGATCAGGCCGCGCGTAAAGGCGGCGAGCGCCGGCGCCGTTTGAATGCCGTATCCGCCCTGCCCGGCCAACCAAAAGAAGCCTTCAACATCCGTGGCGAAACCGGCCACCGGCGACTTGTCGTAGACGAAACAGCGCAGGCCGGCGCGCTTCGAGACAAGCCGGTCGACCTTCATCGTGGTGACGTTTTGAATGCGCTCGATGCAGAACGCGATGTCCATTTCGTCGGGCTGCGCGTCGCAGGGCGCCGACGGCGTCTGGTCGGCCGGCGAGATCAGCAGATCGCCGCCCTCGGGCCGGAAATACCAGCTTTCGTCGGCGGAGATGGTCAGCGGCCAGCGCCGGAAATCGAGGCCTGGGTCGATGGTGAGTGCTGTGCGTCGCTTCGGCACCAGACCGATCGGCTGGGTTCCGGCCAAGGCCGCGATGTCGTCGGCCCAGGCGCCGGCGGCATTGACCACTACCGGTGTCGAGAACGCACCGGCCGGCGTCTCCACCTGCCAGACGCCGGCCCGGCGCAAGAGACCGGTGACCGG
>JAYOXJ010000194.1:1476-7156 GCA_038152725.1 Rhodospirillaceae bacterium | reverse complement strand
ATGGACGCCATGTATCCGATCGTCTCGCTTGGCCAGACCGCCGAGAACATCGCCGAAGAAATGCAGATCACCCGCGAGGAGCAGGACGCCTTCGCCGTCGAGAGCCATCGCCGCGCCGTCGATGCCATCGCGTCCGGCAGGTTCAAGAACGAGATCCACCCCATCGTCATTCCCGGCCGCAAGGGCGACACCGTCATCGACACCGACGAACACCCGCGGATGAAGAACCAGGACGGCACGTGGGTGCTCGACACCGACGCGGCCGACATGGCCAAGCTGCGGCCCGCCTTCAAGAAGGACGGCACGGTGACCGCCGGCAATTCGTCGGGCATCAACGACGGCGCCGCCGCCGCGCTGGTGATGAGCGCGGATCGCGCCAAGGAACTCGGCCTCAAGCCGAAGCTCCGCTGGGTCGGTTCTGCCTCGGCCGGCGTCGATCCGGGCGTCATGGGCTACGGCCCGGTGCCGGCGACGCAAAAGCTTTTGAAGCGCTTCGGTCTGACGGTCGACGACATCGAACTGTTCGAGATCAACGAAGCCTTCGCCGCCCAGGTGATGGGCTGCCAGCGTCAGCTCGGCATCGACCACGCGCGTCTCAACGTCAACGGCGGCGCCATCGCGCTCGGTCATCCGCTTGGCTGCTCGGGCACGCGCATCATGGTGACGCTGATGAACGAGATGGAACGCCGCGCCAAGGATGTGAAGCGTCCGTTCTACGGCGTCGCATCGCTCTGCATCGGCGTCGGCATGGGCGTCTCCACCCTGGTCGAGTGGATCGGGGACTGAGTTCGAGCATGCGTCCACTCGACGGCATCCGGGCGATCGGCCTTGAACAATACATGGCCGGTCCCTACTGCACGCTTTTGCTCGCCGATGCCGGCGCCGAGGTGATCAAGATCGAACGCCCCGGCTCCGGCGACCCGCGCCGCGCCATGCCGCCCTTCGCCGAGAAGGACGGCAACAAGAAGGCGACCGGCTTCATGGCCTATAACCGCAACAAGAAGAGTCTGGCCCTGAACCTCCACGACGACGCCGGCAAGGAAGTGTTCAAGCGCCTCTGCGCCACCTCCGACGTGGTGGTCGAGAACCTGCGCCCCGGTTCCATGAACAAGCAGGGCCTCGGCTTCGAGGCCATGTCGAAGCTCAATCAGCGGCTGATCTGGGGGGTGATCTCCGGCTTCGGCCAGTTGCCCGGACACACCGGCCCCTACGCCGACCGCCCCGCCTTCGATATCGTCGCCGAGGCGATGAGCGGCATCATGAACATGGTCGGTTTCGCCGACAAACCGCCGAGCTGGACCATCTACGGCATGGCCGACATCTATTCCGGCCAGGTCACCGCCTACGGCATCATGCAGGCATTGTTCATGCGCGAACGCACCGGCAAGGGACAGTTCGTCGACAGTTCGATGTTCGACAACATGATCGCCTTGAACGAAGCGCAGATGGCGCTCTATTCGGTCGCCGGTCAGGTCAATTCGCGCGGCAAGCCGAAGAACGTGTGGCCGCGCGACGCCTATGAGTGCAAGGACGGCTGGATTGCCGTCAACGTGCCCGACAACATCATCTGGGGGCGCATGGCGGAGACCATCGGCCATCCGGAACTGAAGGACGACCCGCGCTCTAACTCCGGTCCGGCGCGCTGCCAGAATGCCGAATTCCTGCAGCCCCTGCTCGCCGCATGGTTCGCCACCCAGACCCGCGATTCCGCCGCCGATGCACTCAACGGCGCCGGCGTCCCTTGCGGGCCGGTCTACGACACCGCCGACGTCTTCGCCGACCCGCAGGTCCAGGCGCGCGGCGTCCTGGTCGATATCGACGACCCGACCGTCGGCTCGTTCAAGTTCGCGCGCACGCCGCCGCATCTTTCGGCCGCGCCGGAAATCCCGACCCGGCCTGCGCCGGCGCTCGGCCAGCACACGCGTGAGATCATGGAAGGGCTGCTCGGATATTCCACGACTGAAATCGAGGACCTCGCCGCCAAGGGCGTGGTCGGGCTCGCCGCCAGCGGCTGACGGCCAGCCTCCCTGGCCGCCCCGCTATCCGCCGGGGCGTGTCCGCATGTTTTCGGGCAGGTAGGTCGCGAGGTCCGGAAACGCGATCAGGATGAACACCATCGCCACCATGATCGCGAACATCGGCAGTGCGGTGCGCGCGACATAGCCGATCTCGTGCTTGGTCATACCCTGCAGCACGAACAGATTGAAGCCGATCGGAGGCGTGATCTGCGCCATCTCGACCACGACGACGATGAAGATGCCGAACCAGATGACGTCGATGCCGGCCTGGCGGATCATCGGCTCGACCACCGCCATGGTCAGCACCACCGAGGAGATGCCGTCGAGGAAGCAGCCGATAACGATGTAGAAGATCATCAGCGCCACCAGGAGCGCGAAGTTGGAAAGCCCCAATGAGGCGATCCATTCGGCCAAGGCGCGCGGCAGCCCGGTGAAACCCATGGAAAGCGAAAGGAACGCCGCACCGGCCAGGATCAGCGCGATCATCGCCGAGGTGCGGGTCGCGCCCAACAGGCTCTTGATGAAGGTCGACCAGCTGAGCGATCCCTGCCCCGCCGCCAGCACCAAGGCGCCGATGACGCCGAATGCCGCCGCTTCCGTCGCGGTGGCGATGCCGAGATACATCGAGCCGATGACGAAACCGACGAGCAAAAGCACCGGCACCAGGAAGCGCGCCTCACGCACCATTTCGCCCAGGCGCATCTTGGGCTCCGGTGGCGGCACCTCGGACTTCCGGAAATACGACCAGAACACCACGTAACCCATGAACAGCGCCGCCAGCACCAGGCCCGGCACGACGCCGGCCATGAACAGCTTGGTGATGCTCTCGTTGATGGTGACGCCATAGACGATCAGCGTCAGCGACGGCGGGATCATCAGCCCCAGGGTCGCCGCGCCGGCGAGCGTGCCGATGATCATGTGCTCGGGATAGCCACGCCGCCTGAGCTCCGGGATCGACATCTTGCCGACCGTGGTCAGCGTCGCCGCCGACGAACCCGAGACGGCGGCGAAGATGGTGCAGCCGACGATGTTGGTATGCAGCAGCCGGCCCGGCAGCGGCGCCATCCAGGGTGCGAGGCCGCGGAACATGTCTTCCGAGAGACGCGTGCGATAGAGGATCTCGCCCATCCAGATGAACAGCGGCAGCGCCGTCAAAGTCCAACTCGATGACGACGTCCAAATCGTGGTGATCATGGCGTCGCCGGCCGGGCGCGTGGTGAACAGCACCATACCGACGAAGGCGACGCCCAAGAGTGCGAGGCCGACCCAGACGCCGGTGCCGAGCAGGAAGAACAGCGTGGCCAGGAAGATGACGGTGAGTTCGAGTTGTTCCATGCCGCGAGGTGTCCGTGGGCCTATTCCGTGTGGTGGTCCTGCGCGGCCTCGTCGCCGAGGTCGGTCATGCCGTAGACGGCGACGCGAAGCAGGTGGTCGGCGAGCGCCAGTGTCAGCACCACCGTGCCGATGGCCATCGCCAGTTGCGGAATCCAGATCGGCGTCGCGTCCTGGCCCTGGCTGATGTCGCCCAGCTTGTTCGACCAGTAGACTGCCTTGATGGCGTAAAACGCGAAATAGCCGGACAAAGCCGTGCCGACCCCGAAGCACCAGAGCTCGCCCCAGCGCCGGTGGCGGCCGAGCTTGGTCAGCAGCAGGTTGACGCGGATGTGGGCGCCGTGGTTGAGCGCGTAGGCAAAGGCGAAGAACGAAGCGGCGGCCATGCAGTAGCCGGCGTAGTCGGTCGAACCCGGCAGCACGAAACCGGTCCAGCGAGCCACCATCTGGGCGACGATGATCGCCAGGATCAGCACCGTGAAGACGGCGGCGACGGCACCGCAGGTGTTGTAGACCAGATCGAGGACCCGGCGGACCGGGTGCTTCGGGCTATCGGCGCTCATGGCGGTTGATGTCGGCGGGACCGGACGGCGGTGCCGCCCGGTCCCGGCCGGATCACTTCATCGCCTTGAAGGCGTCGACGATCGCCTTGCCGTCGGCGCCGGCCTTGGCCAGCCATTCGCCAGTCATGGTGGCACCGATCTCTTCCAGTTCCCCACGCAGCTTGTCGCCGGCGGGCTGAACCTTCATGCCGTTGGCCGCGAGCTGCGCCATGTACCAGTCGGTCAGCTGCTGCGACTTGGTGGTACCGGCCTGTTCGGCCAGCATGGCGACGCCCTTGACGATGTTGCGCGTACCTTCGTCGAGTTTGTTCCAGGCGTCCTTGTTGGCGAACACGTAGTTGCGCGGCAGCCAGGCATTGACCTCGTAGAAGTGGGTCAGGTGTTCCCACACCTTGCGGTCATAGCCGGTCGAGCCCGACGAGACGAAGCTCTCGGCGACGCCGGTGGCGAGCGCCTGGCTCAGTTCGGCGGCTTCGACCTGCACCGGCAGCATGCCCATCAGTTCGGCGATGCGCGCGGTGGCGGAGTTGTAGGAGCGGAACTTGACGCCCTTGGTGTCGGCCTTGGAATTCACCGGCTTCTTGAAGTAGAGGCCCTGCGGCGGCCACGGCACGGCGTAGAGCAGCACCAGGTTCTGCTTCTCCAACACCTTTTCGATGGTCGGGCGCATGGCCTTCCAGAGCTTGGCCGAGGCTTCGAAAGAGGTCGCCAGGAACGGGATGGAATCGGTGCCGAACAGGATGTTCTCGTTCTGGTGCGCCGACAGCAGGCGCTCGCCGATTGGCGCCTGGCCGGTCTGCACGGCGCGCTTGATCTCGTTGCCCTTGAACAGCGAGCCGCCGCCGTGGACGACGATCTCGAGCTTGCCGCCGGTCGCAACTTTCACGGCGTCGGCGAACAGCTTGGCGTTCTGGGTGTGGAAGTTGCCGTCGGCATAGGCCATCGGCATGTCCCACTTGTCTGCGAGCGCCGCCTGGCTGCTGAGCGCCAGCGCCGCGACGCCGGCGAGGATGGTCTTGGAGATTGTTTTCATGGAATCCTCCGGGTTGTCGTTCCGCCGGTCGCGCCGGCGGCGATATTGTTCTTGAACCGATATTTCAATCCCGCCATGCGGGCAAAAGCAATCGATTCATTTTTGCGGCCTTTGCAATGGACAGCCGCCCAGGGCGCTTCCTAATATCGCCGGCCATGGCAAACGGGAGCGGCGAGCGATGAAAGTCAGCGGCGGCAAGACGCTTTACGGCGCCAGCGTCGGCATTCTGATGCTGGAATCGCGCTTTCCCCGCATTCCCGGCGACACCGGCAACGCGCAGACCTGGCCCTTCCCGGTGCTCTACAAGGTGGTCCGTGGCGCGTCCCCCGACAAAGTCGTGAGAAAGGGCGCCGAGGGCCTGCTGCCGGCCTTCATCGATGCGGCGCGCGATCTGGTGCGCGACGGTGCCGACGGCATCACCACCACCTGCGGCTTCCTCACTCTGATGCAGGACGAATTGCAGGCCGCCGTGCCGGTACCGGTGGCAACGTCGTCGTTGATGCAGATTCCGCTGGTCGAGCGGCTTTTACCGAAGGGAAAACGCGTCGGCGTACTGACCATTTCGGCGGCGACGCTGACGCCGGCACATTTCAAGGCCGTCGGCGTAAACTCGGATGTGCCCGTGGTCGGCACCGACGAGGCCGGCACCGAATTCACCCGCGTCATCCTGGGCGACGAGATGGACTACGACCTGGACGCCGATGGCGATGCGTGCGACACCGATGACGACAACG
>JAYOXJ010000194.1:0-1466 GCA_038152725.1 Rhodospirillaceae bacterium | reverse complement strand
ACGACCTGGACGCCGCCAGGCGCGACCTGCTCGCGGCCGGCGACGCTTTGGTAGCGCGGCACCCGGACACCGGGGCAATCGTGCTGGAATGCACCAATATGGTGCCATTCGCCGCCGACCTATCGGCGCATTTGGGCGTTCCCATCTATTCGATCTGGACCTTCGTCACCTGGTTCCAATCGGGGCTCAGACCGCCGCGCTTTCCCGGGACCGGCGGCTGAAATTCCGGGTTTCAAATCCCGACAAAAATGCTATAACTTTTTGCCATATATCCTTTGGGGAACAACCGGGAATTCTACCGACCTCCCAAAAGAGAAAAAGCCAAAGGAATCAATCTTCAAACGCCTACCACTCGGCACTCAGGTCTCGGTCTTCGGCTTGCTGTTTTTAGCCGTCGCGCTGACGGCTGGCTTGGCTTTCGTCTACGAGGCCGAGCAAACACGCTTAAATGAGTTGATTCACGATAAGGCTTCACGCGTCCTGCGTGCCTTCGAAGCGAGCCATACCCAGGCAATGATCCACCGCGGCGATACCTCGGATGGGAACGCCGTCGTCGATGCGCTCAACGGGACAATGGAACAATTGTCCCACTCGCAAGAGAACATGAAGATCTGGGTCTTCATGGGGCCGAAGGTGCTGGAATTCCAGACCGACACCGGCCGCACGGAAATCGAGCCGCCGGTCGATGCCGTCGATCGCGAAGCGGTCGTATCGCGCAAACCGGTCGGCCGTTTCATCGGAGGAAACACCTACCGTCTGTCCGTACCGGTAATCATGGGGCAAGGGCCGGGCGCCGATCCGCGCTGTGCCACCTGCCACCAAGCGATTATGGGGATCAAGGCGGGCGAAACCATCGGCGGGTATGCCGTCGCCTACGACGCCACCGGAGAAGAAGCGAACTTCCGGTCGTTCTTTTACCGGACGAGCCTTTATGTCGGCGGCCTTATCTTTCTCACCACGCTGCTGCTCCTCGTCATCGTCAACCGCCTCGCGGCACGTCCGATCCGGGAGATCGCCCATGTCCTGCGCCGGATGGCGGATGGAGAAGAAGCGCTCAAAATCCCCGCCCCGGCCTCGGCCAGCAATTCCGATATCGCGGAAATCCTGAGTGCCGCGGCCGTTTTCGACGGTTACGCCCGTTCGCAGATGGAGCAATTGCGTCGGGCGCTGGACGCGCATGCAATCGTCAGCATCGCCGACGTGAAGGGCAACATCACCTTCGCCAACGATCTATTCTGCCAACTGTCGGGATACTCGCTGGAAGAATTGATCGGTCAAAACCATCGCATCGTGAAATCCGATTTCCATCCCCCGGAATTTTACCGGGAGTTGTGGCGCACCATCGCCAACGGGGAAACATGGCATGGCGAGATCAAGAACAAGAAAAAGTCCGGCGAATACTACTGGGTAAGCGCCACTATATCGCCGTCGCTGGGACCGGATGGAAAGCCGTATCAATACGTCGC
>JAYOXJ010000193.1:6200-7195 GCA_038152725.1 Rhodospirillaceae bacterium | reverse complement strand
TGATTTAAGTTAGGGAATTATATCAAACACGGTGCTGTTATAGGGGGGAGGGACAATCCCGGACAACCTTCTCGGCCGGGTCCTTCTTGCTCATCGATTTCTGCCTCATCTGCGTTCCCTTCGGTCACTACGATGAGCCAGAAATCCTCCCTTACGCAATTACCTCAAGCCGTCCCATGGGCGCTGACGGCAGACAGTAGGGACAGTGACCGCGACGCCCTGTCCGGCAAGCCAGCCGCCGTTGCGGCCGTCGCCGTCGCCGAGCAGCAGGGCCGAGCCGATCTCGATGTCGGAACGCGCCATGACCATACGGACGTATTCGCTCGGCGCATCACCGAACAGCGGCGCTTCGGCTTCGCGGTAGCGCTTGTCCCAATCGGCCACGACTTATGCCGGTTTCGTGCGCGGCACGATCAGGGCGTCGAGAGCGACCGCGCCGGCCGGGCCGGCGATCATCGGATTGATGTCGATGCTTTCGATCCTGCCGGCATTGGCGGCGGCGAAAACGGAGAGCCGCGCCAGCGCCTCGGCCAGTGCATCCAGGTCCGCCGCCGGCGCGCCGCGGACGCCGTCCAACATGGCGCGGCCCTTGATCTCGTCGATCATGCGCCGGGCCTCGTCTGTGCCGAAGGGGGCGAGGCGGAACGTGACGTCCTTCAAAACCTCAACGAAAATGCCGCCGAGCCCGAACATCACCGCCGGGCCGAACACCGGATCGTTGACGACACCGAGCACGCATTCGACGCCGGGAGCCGCCATCTCGGCGACGATGACACCGTCTAGGCGTGCATCCGGAACCGCCTTGCCGGCGCGCGCGATCAACGTTGTGTAACCTTGCGACACCGCATCGGCGTCGTTCAGGTTTAGCAGCACGCCGCCGATCTCGGTCTTGTGGGCGATATCGAGCGACGCGATCTTCAGCACCGCCGGCCCGCCGATCTCTTCCCAGGCGGCGACGGTGGCGTCGGCGCTGGTGGCGAGGCGTTCTTTTGTCA
>JAYOXJ010000193.1:0-6190 GCA_038152725.1 Rhodospirillaceae bacterium | reverse complement strand
TGTCACCGCAAGCCCGGCACTAGCGAGGATGCGCTTGGCCTCGTGTTCGGAAACCGCGACCTCGGGCGCCGGAAGCATGCCCTCGGGCGCCGCTGGCGGCGGCGCGCCGGCGCCGCGCCGGAAGACCTCGCCGAAATGTGCCAGGGCGGCCAAGGCGCGCACCGCCAGATCCGGGTCGGCGTAGCAGGGCAGTTTCATGGCCTCGTACTGCGGCACCACTTCCTCGGCGCCGCAGATCGCCATCAGCATCAACTCGTCGGGGAATTTCCCCCGGATCTCACCCAGGATATCGAGGCAGACCTGGCGGGTCAGCGGCGAGGCGGCGACACCAGCGAGATAGACCACGTGCGCGTCGTAGTCAGCATCCTCGATGGTGAGGCGCAGGTTCTCGGTCATCACGTCGGTCTGGTTCAACGCCTGGGCCGAGAAGTCGACCGGGTTGCGCACCGTGGCGAAGGGCATCAGCGTCTTCAGCTTCTTCTGCAGCGCGTCGGGCATGGCCGGGACTTCCATGCCGTACTTGTCGGCGGCATCGGCCAACTGCACGCCGACGCCGCCCGAGATGGTCTGGAAGCTGACCTTGCGGCCTTCGGCGTAACGCCCGAACTGGCATGCATAGGCGATGTCGACCATCTCCTCGGTGGTCTCGGCGCGGTAGACCCCGTAGCGGCGGAACAGCGCATCGTAGATGGCGTCCGATCCGGCCAATGAGGCTGTGTGCGATTTCGCCGCTTGGGCACCCAGGGCCGAGCGCCCGACCTTCTGGAAGATGACGGGCTTTCCGGCGTCGCGAGCCAAGGCCAGCGCGCGGTGGATGCGCTCGGCGCTCTTCATGCCCTCGGCATAGGCCATGATCACTTTCACGTCGGGGGCCAGCGCGTAGTACTCGATCATCTCGGCGACATCGACGTCGCACTCGTTGCCGGTGGTGACCCAGTAGTTGCAGCCCACGCCGCGTTCCTGGGCGGCGACGAAGACGTGGGTGCCGTAGGCACCGCTTTGCGTGACGATGCCGACCTCGCCCGGCGGTACCTTCACCAGGTCCGGCGCGTTGGCGAAGGTGGCGAACCAGCCCTCGGTGACTGTGAAGGCGCCCAGGCAATTGGGGCCGATGGCGCGCATCTCGCTTGCGCGGACGATGCGCTCGATCTCGCGCTGCGCCTGCTCGCCCGCTTCGCTCATTTCGGCGAAGCCGGCGGTGAAAATAACCGCGCTCTTGACCCCGGCGGCGACGCAATCCCTGACCGCATCGACGGCGATGGCGGCAGGCACGGCGACGATCGCGCTGTCGACCTTCTCGGGCAGGTCCTTGATCGAGGGATAGGCTTTTAGCCCCTGCACCGTGTCGCGGTTCGGGTTGACCGGATAGATGCGGCCCTTGTAGCCGTGCTTCAGCATGTGGCGGATCGGCCGTCCGCCGATGCGCGCTGGCGTGTCAGAAGCGCCGATGATCGCCACCGATTGCGGGTGCAGCAGTGCGTCGAGGGAATGCGCCATGGCCGGGGTCTACGCCGGTGCCTGGAAGTCGGCCGCGCGGCGGGCGACGCCTTGCATGAACTGGCGTTCGTGAATGAGGTATTCAATCTGCGCTGCGTCGCCGGCGCGTTTGGCCGCCTCCAGCGCATAGAGATAGATCAGGTCGCGCTGGGCGTTCGATGCGCCGAACTCGGCAAGCTTGGGCTTTAGTTCGGCGATCGCGTCGAGCGCCTCCGCCGCATCGCCTTGCTCGAAGCGGATGATCGCCGCGCAGAGCGGGATGCCGACGCGGGCGAGCACGCGCGCTGTATGGGTGTCGTCTTTGTCGGCGACCGCGCGCATGGAGGCGATGTAAGCCTGTGCATCGTCGAAGCGCTTGGTGCGGGCCAGCGCCATGACGTGGTGGATGTCGGTGAACACCAGCGCATGGCCGTCTTTGTTGGCTTGCGCGCTCTCGGCCAATTCCGGCCAGCGGTTGCCGACGTCGACGCCCTTGAAGCCGAGCCGGGCCAGGAACGAGGCCGAGTTGTGCATGTCCATGTAGAACTCGGTAGTGGTGTCGTGGATGGAGCTGTCGTAGAGCGCCAGTGCGTCTTCGTAGCGGCCGGCCTCGATCATGTAGAGGCCGCGGTGCCACCAGACATGACCGCGAAACGGGTTGCGGTCGTCCCACTGACCGAGCGGGTAGTCGAGCCAGTCGAGACCTTCCTCGAAGCGTTGCTGCATTTCCAGCACGTGCGCCACGGCATGGATCGACCACATGTCGTCCGGATTGCGCTCGACCGCTTCGCGGCCGTAACGCTCGGCCGCCTCGTATTGGGCGTTTTCCTCGAGGCCGAAGGCGATCATGCCGAGCACGTTGCCGTAGTTGGCAAAGTCCTTGCCCCAGCTCGGCAGTACCGCTGCCGGGACGACGTAGAGCTGCGTCGCGTGGCCCATCCAGAAGCTGGTGAAGTGATGCAGCCTCAGCGCCAGGATATCGAGCGGGTGATCGGCCAGGATCGCCTCCCAGCGCGCGCAGGCGCCGCGCGGATCGCCGGCGGCCCAGACCGCGAGTGCGTCGACGTGCCGGCGTTCACGCTCCGTTGCGCCGGCGCTGGTCTCCTGCGCCTTGGCGAGCGCGTTCGCCACACCGCCCATGACCGCGACCGAACTGAACAGCATCAGCATGTAGCCGCGGAAGCAATGCGCCATGCAAAAGCTCGGGTCGAGCTCGAGCGCACCCTTGAGTGTCGGCATGGCCGAGACGCGGTAGTCGAGCCATTCGGTCAGTGCGTTGTCGAAAGCCCGGGCCGCTTCCTCGCTGGCCGCCGTGAGCGCCAATCCGCGTTGGTCCTGCATGTTCCCCCCCTTTATGCCGGCCGCTAGGTCATTCTGGTCACGCGGCAGAGATATGTCTTCAGGTTCGAGTGATCCGACAGCGGATCGCGCTGGTTCTCGTCGGTCAGGAAGTTGACCGAGTTCCAAGGATGGAACGGCTGTGCCGCGTCCCAGCCGATCGGAATGAATACGGTATCGGGGCGGATGCCGGCATGCAGCCAGGCACGTGCCGTGACACGGCCGTGCGCGGTCTCGACGCCGACCTCTTCGCCGTCTTCGATCCCCATTTCGCCGGCCTTCTCCGGGTGCATCTGCACATAAAGGTCGGGCCACATCTCCTGCGCTTGCCAGGCGTAATGCGTCCACGAATGGAAGTGCGGCGCCGGCGGCCGGCCGGTGATCAACTGGGTGTCGTAGCCGCGCTCCTTCAACTGGCGCGACGGCGAGGCCGCGTCGGGCGCGACGATGGCATAGGGTTTGACCAGGGTGCGGCCATGCGCGTAGGGACGCACCACGTCCGCCTCGCCCTCTTCCTGGCGGACGACGAAAGGCAGATCGATCAACTGCTCGGCGTCGGCATAGAACTCCGGCAGCGACGACAAGCCCAGCGAGCGGAACTGGCCTTCCTGTTTTTCGGTCCAGAACTCGAGCTTGCCCGACGGCGTCGGGAAGCGATGGCCTTCCGGCGCGCCCGGCGCCGTGGTGCCTTCGAGATAGAGCGTCTCGATCTCTTCGGCGTCCTCGCTCGCCAGCGGCACGCGGAGCCATCGCTTGTCGGTGGCGTGCAGGCGTTTTTGCGTGCAGCCCCGCATGCTGGGATGCTTGATCAGCACCTCGTCCCAGAAAAGCGCCGGGTCCTTATATTTGTCCTGCAGTACGTCGTCGTAGCCGAAGCGCTTGCCGAGTTCGATCCAGATCCAGTCGTCCGGCTTGGCCTCGCCGGGGCCGTCGATGACCTTGTCGATCCAGACGATACGGCGGTCCTCGGCGGCGCGGCTGATCTCGCCCTTCTCGATGCCGGTGGCGGCGGGCAAGACGTAGTCGGCGTAATTGCTGGTCTCGTTCTGGAAGAGATCGATGTGGACCAGCAGATCGAGCGCCTTGAAGCCCTCGCGCACGCGGTCCTGGTTGGGCCAAGCGGTCATCGGGTTGTTGGACGTGATGACGGCGCGCACCGGATATGGTCTGCCTTCCAGGATGGCGTCGAGCCAGGTCACCGAATTGGAGCCGACCATGGGTTTCGACGGATAGACGCGGCGTTCCTCCGGTGCGTCGGCGACGACGGCGACCGGGGTGCCGAGATTGAAGTAAGCGCCGCCCTTGCGGCCCAGGTTGCCGGTGATGGCGGCGACGAACATCAGCGCGCGGTTGGTCTGGCCGCCGTTGGAGTGCTGGTTGACGCCGCGCGACGAAAAGATGATGCAGCCGTCGGCCCCGGCTATGTCACGCGCCAGCGCGCGAATCTCGTCGGCGGCGATGCCGGTGATCGCGGCGGCCCAGTCGGGCGAGTAGCCCTTGGCGAACAACTGGTCACGCCATTGCTCCCAGCCCTCGACCCAGCCGGCGCAGAAACGCTTGTCCTCAAGGCCTTGTTCGAGAATGTGGTGCGCGATGGCGTAGGCGAGCGCCAGGTCGGTGCCGGGGCGGATGGCAAGCCAGAGGTCGGCCTTCGATGCCGTCACCGTGAGGCGCGGGTCGACCGCTACCATCCTGGCGCCGTTCTTCAAGCGCCAGTTGTTGACCATGCCGAAGTGGACCGGCCGCGTCTCCGCCTGGTTGTCGCCGATATAGACGTAGAGCGCGGCCGAGCCGATGTCGTCGGGGGTGTAGCTGTTGCCGCTGCCGCCGGCACCGAGCGTGGCATCGAAGGAGACGCGCTTGGCCTCCGAACAGAAAGCCTCGGTGTCGCCGAAGTTGGGCGTGCCCCACATCTGGGTGAAGAGGCGGATGTAGCCCCGCCGCGTCAGCGTGCCGGTGCGGGTGCCGGCGAAGACGGCTAAGGCCTCCGGCCCGTGCGCGTCGCGGACGGCGGCAAGCTTTCCGGCGATCTCGTCCAGGGCCTGATCCCAGGATATCGGCTGGAACCTGCCTTCGCCGCGTGCGCCGATACGCTTCATGGGCTGCTTCAGGCGCTCGTCGGTATTGTGAAGTTGCAACAGCAGCTGCGACTTCGGGCAGATCTTGCCCTTCCACTGCGGGTCCTTCTCGTTGCCGGTGACGCGCACCAGCTTGCCGTCCTTCAGGTGGTAGTTCACCGGGCAGCAGTTGAAGCAGATGTTGCAGCCGCCCGGCACGATCTGGTCGGGCTTGCGGTCGTCGCGCGTCGAGCGATAGGGGAACATAATATCGTCGATATCGAACTCGCGTTTCTTCTCGATGTCGTCGACCACCGCCGGGCGCTGGCGGCCGGTCATGGTGAAGGCGGGAGCCGCGTTGGTGCCGGGCGCCGATTCGTAAGGGCGGAGCTTCAGTTTTTCGAGAAAGATGTTCGACGGCGCCAGCAGGAAGGCGTCGTGGTCGATGGCCTGGCGGCCCTCCGCTTCGATGGCGGCAAGGTGGTCATTTCGCTCGCCGAAGCGGATCGCCTCGCCGGGGCAGACGGTGGCGCAGGCCGGGCGCAAGCCTTCGTCGCGGCGGTCCTGGCAGAGGTCGCATTTGACCGCGTGATGGTCGATGGGGTCGTAGCCCATGGCGCCGTAGGGGCATGCGATGACGCATTCGCCGCAGCCGGTGCAGCGGCTCTCGTTGACTTTGACCACGCCGGTCTCGGGGTCCTTGAAGATCGCCTTCGGGTTGACCGGACAGGCGCGCAGGCACGCCGGCCGTTCGCAGTGCTGGCACGACAGCGTCAGGAAATCGAGCTGCGGCGTTTCCGTGTTACCGAGCCAGATCACCCGGTTGCGGTTCTCGGTCGGGCCCAGGCCATGTTCGGCCTTGCAGGCGGCCTCGCAGCTCTTGCAGCCGATGCAGCGCTCCAGATCGATCATCAACGCCAGTTGCGACACGCTACGTTCTCCCTACCATGCCGCCAAATGCCACCAGTAGATCTCGCGGCCTTCGGCGACGTAGCCCGCGAAGAAGGTGACGACGACGACATGCGTGACGAGCCCGGCGAGAAACGCCCAGGCCAGTGCGATATGAAGTGGCCGCCACCAAGCCTGTAGCCAATGCACGCTTTTCCTAGCACCCATCAATTGGGCTTCGCGCCGAGCCAGACGCGCATAGGCGAGGGAATTCAACGGCGCCTTCAGCCAATGCGCCAGGGTGACCGAGAAGAAAGCCTCCTTGGCGGCGGGGTCGAGGCGCGCGAGCAACTCGACCTTGGCGTCGATGATACGCCTGAGTTCCGCCTTGATCTCGGCATTCGGCGCCTGGAACGGCTTCGGCTTGGAAC
>JAYOXJ010000192.1:0-7196 GCA_038152725.1 Rhodospirillaceae bacterium | reverse complement strand
TCCTCAAGGGCTGGCTCACCGGCCACATCCTCTACACCGACATGGACTACGTGCCGGCCCTGAAGGGCGCCGATACGCCGCGCATGCAGTAGCGGACGGCGCTTCCAGCTAGAGGTCGATGACCATGTCGCCGAGCGGCCGCGCGCTGCAGATCAGAATCTCGTCGTCGCCGGCGGTCGGGATGATGTCTTCGTGGGTGTAGGCGAAACTGCCCGCGACCACACGCACCAGACAGGTATGACAGAGGCCCGAGCGGCACGCCGATGCGGCGGCGACGCCCGAGGCCTCGGCCAGGTCCAGGATCGTGCCGGTGGTCGGCGTCCATGTCGCGGTGACGCCCGACGCCTTGAAAGTGACCTGATGGCTCTCGCCGCTGTCGGTGAGCGCGGCGGCAGCGGGCGCGTCGTGGCCCAGGAGGTCGCTGGCGGCGCCGAAAAACTCGTAATTGATCTGGAACGGATCGACGCCCCAGTCGACCAGCCCCTGGTAGAGCGACCGCAAGAACGGTGTCGAGCCGCACATGAAGAACTGCGGACCGGTGCCGATGCCGAGTTGCTTCAGGAGTTCGACATCGACGTGGCCGTTGCTGTCGTAGTCGCGGCCCTCGGCGTCGTCGGCACCGGGCCGGCTGTAGCGCACATGGACGCGGATATTGGGATGCGCCTCGGCGAGCGACCGCACGTGCTGGCCGAAGGCATGTTCGGCACCATTGCGCACGCCGTGCACGAACCACACGTCACGCGTCGAGCCGGCATCGGCGACGGCGTTCAGCATGCTGATCAAGGGCGTGCAGCCGATGCCGCCGGCAAGCAGCACGACCGGCCCCTTGCCCTCCGCGCGCAGCACGAAGGCGCCGCCGGGTGCGCGCAATTGAACCACCGAGCCGACCTCGACATGATCGTGCATGAAATTCGACGCCGCGCCCGCCGGCGCATCGGCCGCGTCGGCCGGCGCCGGTTCGCGCTTGATCGAAAGCCGGTAGCGCTCGAGCCGCGCCGGGCTGTCGGAAAGGGTGTAGCTCCGCATCACCGGCACGAATTCGCCGGGCACGTCGAGCTTGATGCCGATGAACTGGCCCGGTCGGAACGCCGGCAGCGCGCCGCCGTCTTCGGGCTTCAGGTAGAACGAGGTTACACTTTGGCTTTCCGCCACCTTTTCGGTGACGACGAAGGGCCGGTAGCCGTCCCATGCGGGTGCGTCGGTCATATCGATGGTTCCACGGTGTTTAATTCCAGCCGCGCTGGTACGGCCGTTGACGATGTGGTGTTGGGTTCAGGTCGCTGCAAACGAATTTTAGTCATTGCGGCCTTCCAGTGCGGCGATCACCGCGTCGGTCACGTCGCGCGTCGTTGCCGTGCCGCCGAGATCGCGCGGCATCACCCGGCCCGCCGCCGTGACCTGTTCGATCGCCGCCATCAGCGTCTTGGCGGCACGCGGCTCGCCGATATGCTCAAGCATCATCGAGGCCGTCCAGAAGGCGCCGATCGGGTTGGCGATGCCCTTGCCCATGATGTCGAAGGCGGAGCCATGGATCGGCTCGAACATGGAGGGGAACTTGCGTTCCGGATTCAGGTTCGCGGTCGGCGCGATGCCGAGGCTGCCGGTCAGCGCCGCGGCCAAATCGCTGAGCACGTCGGCATGCAGGTTGGTGGCGACAACGACGTCGATGGACCCGGGCTTCAGCACCATGCGCGTGGTCATGGCGTCGACCAGCATCTTGTCGGTGGCGACATCCGGATAATCGCCCTTGATGACGGCGAAGACATCGTCCCACATCACCATGCCGTGGCGTTGGGCATTGGACTTGGTCACCAGGGTCAGGTGCTTGGCCGGGCGCGAACGGGCCAGTTCGAACGCGAAGCGCTGCACGCGCTCGATGCCGGCGCGGGTGAAGACGGCGACGTCGAGCCCGACCTCGTGGCCATGGCCGGCGTGGACACGCCCGCCGGCGCCGGAATATTCGCCCTCGGTGTTCTCGCGCACAATGACCCAGTCGAGATCGTCCGGGCCGACGCCGCGGAGCGGGCCCTCGATACCGGCCAGAAGCCGTGCCGGGCGCACGTTTGCGTACTGGTCGAACGGCTGGCAGATGGCAAGCCTGAGGCCCCAGAGCGAGATGTGGTCGGGCACGCGCGGGTCGCCGGCGGAGCCGAAGTAGATGGCGTCGAACGGCTTAAGGCGCTCGAGTGCGTCTTCCGGCATCATCCGGCCGTGTTCGAAATAGTAGTCGCTGCCCCAGGGAAAGCGCTCGACCTCGAGCCGGAACCCGCCGTCACGCGCCGCCAGCGCGGCCAGGACCTCGACGCCGGCGTCGATCACTTCGGTGCCGATCCCGTCGCCCGGCACGGCGGCGATGCTATAGGTCTTCATCCGCTCCTCCCCGGGCCGCGTTTACGACCCTTTCGCGCCGGGGGCTTTGCCCGGCGGCCTTCGCCTGATACCCTGAACGATCCCCGCCAACAAGCTTTTGGCGGCGGGAAACGATCCGGAGCCGCTTCCGCCATGCCGCGCAGCGCGCATAACAAAGCCTGGGACTCCTTCGTCGACTGGTGCCGGCGCCGTGGCCTCTCGGCGGTACCGGCCAATCCCTGGACGCTCGCCGCATACGTCCGCTGGTGCGAACCGCGTCAAACGCCGCGCGCCATCGCCAAGTCGATTAAGGAAATCTCGCGGGTCCACGAGACCAAGACCCGCAAACGGCTCGACCGCGACCCGCTGGTCCAGCGCACGCTCGGCATGATCGAGACACGCCGAAGCGCCAAGCGCGAAAAGCCGCGCGTCGATCTGTTCGAAGAGGGTGTCGTCAAGAAGCCGGTGAAAGCCCGGAAGAAACCGGTCAAACGTGAACCGCAAGCGGCGAAAACCCCATCGAAGGCGAAAGGTGGCCTGAGTTCGACGCCAAGGCTGGTCAAACGGCGCCGGCTCAGCGGTTAGGCCGCCGGCGAAACCCTGCTCATGGCCTCGGCGACGGCATCGATGAGTGCCGCCAAGGACCGGCCGGCTTCGCCCGTCTCAACATCCCCGTCGGCGTCTTTCAAAGCCGACAGGCAGGCGGTTTCCAGGGCCTCGGCGGCGACGGTGAGCTCGGGATAGCCGAAAGTCGCGGCGGAACCGTTGAGGCCGTGCGCCAATACCGAGACCCGCTGCAGCGCCGCCCTCCGCGCACCGGCGTCTGCCGCAGCGCCTAGCTCGGCCGCCGCCGTTATCAGTTCACGGTGACGCAGCACCAGGCGTTCGGCGAAGGCGGCCGAGAGCGCCGCCAGTTCGCGTTCGAAATCCGCCTTGCGCTTGGTTTCCGCCATTTCGTCCCGTTCCTCAGTCCCGTATCACCACTTCGCGGCGGATGTCGAAATTCATGGTCTTGCCGTCTCCGGTCCGGCTCAGCCGGGCGGTCCCGACGTAGGTGCCGGGGGGCCAGAACAATCCCGGTTTCTTCGTTCCGGCGAAGACCATACGGATTGGCTGGTCCTTGTCTAGCGTGCTGGCGTGTTCGACCACGGTTTCGCCTTCCGGACCGGCGATCCGTACCTGCATGCGGTCGCCGGCCCGCACCCACCAAGTCTCGGCCCAGAAGATCAGCACCGGCGAGCGCCGCGACAACGCCTTGGCATGGTAGAGGCCGCCGCGAATGGCGCGGTGCTTCGGCTTTTCGGCGGCAAAACCGGCGTTGAAAATTTCGGTCAGCGGCCGCACCAGCGCCTTGGTCGCGGCATTGGTCCAGAGCGCCTCGGGCACCGTGCCGCAGCTCGTTCGCACCTTGCCCGCTTCCGGCGTCGCCAGCCCTAGGAACGGGTCGATGGGGCGGCCACGATGGCGCACCGAGAGATGGATATGGGGAAACGAGGCGAAGCCGGAGTGGCCGACGAGGCCGAGTTTCTGGCCGCGCGCCACCTTGTCGCCCGGTTTCACCGCCACCGAGCCCCGGCGCATGTGGCAGTACTGGGTTTCCCAGCCGCCGCCGTGGTCGATGACGATGCCGTTGCCGCAGTAGAGGTCCTTCTTGGTGTCGCGGAACGCCTTGTCGGGCATCTTGTCCTCCATGCCGTCGCGCTTCGCCTTGACCACACCCGCGGCGGAAGCCAGCACGGGAATGCCGCGCTCCATGGCAGCGCCGTCCTGGATCGCGATGTCGGTGCCCTTGTGGCCATCGTAGGTATGGCCACCGCATGCGTAATCGGCAATGCCTGGCCCCGAATCGAGATCGACCAAATGGACCAGCCAGCAGCTCACGCCGAAATGGCAGTCGATCGGCAATCCGAGCCGGGGCGGTGCCGTTTCCTGGGCTGACGCCGGCACCGGGATCGTACCGATCCAGGCCGCGGCCAGACCGAAGACGGCCAACGCGGCGGTTATCCTGGCGATCCGGGACGTTTTCATGCACCACGCATAGCATTCCACCGGCCGGGCGTCGCCAAAACTTTTGCGTGCACTGCGGCGGCGCAAAAAATTGTGCGAAGCACATATTGCGAATCCCTGGCTTTTCTCGTACCTTCGCATCGCAATATTTTATTGCATTGCAATATTTGCAGTGCCCCCTCGTCGGAGAAACCGCGATATGGATACGGTCACCAACCCACTCGACAAGCTGCACGGCTACTATTTCGAGGACTTGGAAGAGGGCATGACCGATGTCTTCGCCAAGACCATCACCGATGCCGACATCATCACCTTCGCGGGCATTTCCGGCGACACCAACCCGGTGCACCTGAACCACGAATTCGCCAGCGAGACCATCTTTCAGGGCCGCATCGCCCACGGCATGCTGACCGCCAGCTTCATCTCGACCGTCATCGGCACCAAGCTGCCGGGACCGGGTTGCATCTACGTCAATCAGAACCTGCGCTTCAAGGCGCCGGTCCGCTCCGGCGACACGGTGACGGCGACCTGCACGATCACCAAGCTGATCCCCGAGAAGCGCTTCATCGAACTGAAGACCGTTTGCACCGTCGCCGGCAAGCCCGTGGTCGACGGCGAGGCCACCATCATGGTGCCGACGCGGATCAAGTAAGACCCGCACCTTCCGATTGCTCGCGCCGATGCGCCGCCTTGGCTAACCGCCAGGCGGCGTGTCAGTTTTTGGCCCTTTTTCCAGGGCGCCCGCCAGGCTTGACCCGGCCGGACCACGCTGACACCTTGTGCCGCCATGCGCATTTACCGCCACTTCGAGACGCTCCCCGCCGAAGCCCGTGGCGCCGCCATCGCCATCGGTAATTTCGACGGCGTGCATCGCGGCCATCAGGCCGTGATCGGCGAGGCCGGCCGCATCGCCCGCGCCGCCAAGCTGCCATGGGCGGTGCTCACCTTCGAGCCGCATCCGAGGCGCGTGTTCCAGCCCGACCTGCCGCCGTTTCGCCTCACTCCCTTTCGCACCAAGGCGCGCGTGCTCGAAGGGCTTGGCGTCGATGCCATGATCGTGCAGCGCTTCAACCGCGCCTTCTCCCAGCGCCCGGCGGAGGACTTCGTGCGCGAGGTGCTGGTCAAGGGCTTCGGCGCGCGCCACATCGTCGCCGGCTACGATTTCGTCTTCGGCTACAAGCGCGGCGGCAACTGCGAACTGCTGCTGACCATGGGCAAACAGCTCGGTTTCGGCTTCACCGCGGTCAGCGCCGTCGATGACGGCACCGGCGCGGTCTATTCCTCGACCCGCATCCGCGAATACCTCGCCGCCGGCGACGTCAAGGGTGCCGCCGCCGTGCTCGGCCGGCCGTTCGAGATCGAAGGCCGCGTCGCCCACGGCGACAAGCGCGGCCGCTCGATCGGCTTCCCGACGCTGAACCTGCATCTCGGCACCGTGGCGCGGCCGGCGCTCGGCGTCTATGCGGTTCGCATCGGGCGCCTGGTCGAGGGCCGGGCCGAGTGGATCGACGGCGTCGCCAACATCGGCCTGCGTCCGACCTTCGGCGGTGACGACATCGTCCTGGAGGCGCATGCCTTCGATTTCGAGGGCGATCTCTACAGCCAGTTGATTTCCGTGGCGCTGATCGAATACATCCGGGAAGAAAAGAAGTTTGACGGATTGGCGGCGCTTCAGGCACAAATCGCTGCCGATTGCCTGACCGCGCGCAGATTCTTGAAGAAATAGTGGACGGACGAGCGATGAGCGTCGATTACAAATCCACGGTGTATCTGCCGAAGACCGAGTTCCCGATGAAGGCCGGGCTGCCCAAGCGCGAGCCCGAGCTGCTCGAGCATTGGCAGAAGACCGAGCTGTTCAAGCACCACCGCGACGTCGCCAAGGGCCGCGAGAAATTCATCCTGCACGACGGCCCGCCGTACGCCAACGGGCACCTGCACATCGGTCACGCGCTCAACAAGATCCTCAAGGACGTCATCGTGCGTTCGCAGCAGATGCTCGGCAAGGACGCGCACTACGTGCCGGGCTGGGACTGCCACGGCCTGCCGATCGAATGGAAGATCGAGGAGAAATACCGCGACAAGAAGCAGAACAAGGACGACGTGCCGATCGTCCAGTTCCGCCAGGAATGCCGCGAGTTCGCCGAACACTGGATCGACGTGCAGCGCGACGAGTTCAAGCGGCTGGGCGTGCTCGGCGAATGGGACCACCCCTACACCACCATGACCTTCGCCGCCGAGGCGAAGATCGCCGAGGAACTGGGCAAGTTCCTGATGGACGGTTCGCTCTATCGCGGCTCCAAGCCGGTGATGTGGTCGCCGGTCGAGAAGACCGCGCTGGCCGAGGCCGAGGTCGAATACTACGACCACAAGTCGACCACCATCTTCGTCGCCTTCCCGGTGATCCGCACCAACCTTGCTGCACTCGAGGGCGCCGCCATCGTGATCTGGACGACGACGCCCTGGACCATGCCCGGCAACCGCGCTGTCGCCTACGGCGCCAATATCGACTACGTGCTGATCGAGGCGACCGAAACGACCGAGAAGGCGCGCGCCGCCAAGGGCGCCAAGCTGGTCGTCGCCGAGGCCCGCCTCGCCGCCTTCGCCAAGGAATGCGGGATCGCCGCCCACAACGTGCTGGCGCGCTTCAAGGGCACCGAACTCGAAGGCACCGTCTGCCGCCATCCGCTGCGCGGGCAAGGCTACGACTTCGACGTGCCGGCGCTCGCCGCCGACTTCGCCACCACCGAGGAAGGCACCGGCATCGTCCACATCGCACCCGGCCACGGCGCCGACGACTGGGTGCTCGGCGTCAAGAACGGCATCGAGGTGCCGCAGACGGT